>CAMLCW010000501.1 GCA_946478645.1 uncultured Variovorax sp. | reverse complement strand
CTCGGCCTCGCCGGTGTTCATGAGCCAGGCGGTCGGGGCCTCCTGGCCGGTGATCGTCGCGGGCTTGCCGAAATGACGCGCAAATTCCTCGGCGAGCCAGCGGATCGAGGTCGTCTCGGGGCCGCTCACGTTGAGCGGCGAGGTCGGCACGGTCACCACCGACAGGCAGCGCAGCGCCTGCGCGTTGGCATCGCCCTGCCAGATCACGTTGACGTGGCCCATGGTCACGTCGACCGGCTCGCCGCGCCAGACCTTGAGCGCCACGTCGGCCAGCACGCCGTAGCGCAGGTCGATGGCATAGCTCAGCCGGAACAGGCGCCCGGGCGTGCCGTGCTGCTGCGAGAAATACTCGAACATGCGCTCGCGGCCCACGCACGAGTTGGCGTATTCGCCGGGCGGATTGGGGGCGTCGTCTTCGCTCGCGCCCTGGCCGATCACCGGCACGAACGGGTACACGCAGGCGGTCGAAAAAGCCACGATGCGTGACGCGCGAAAGTGCTCTGCCACCAGTGCCGGCACATGCGCGTTCATGGCCCAGGTGAGCGGGTTGTTCGCGTCGGCGCCGAACTTGCGCCCCGCCATGAAGACCACGTTGGCGCACAGCGGCAGCGCGGCGATCGCGGCGCGGTCGAGCAGGTCGCAGGCGATGGTCTCGATGCCGTGCGCCTCGAGCGACTCGCGCACGCCGGCTTCGCTGAAGCGCGCCACGGCGATCACGCGGCGGCCCGGCATCGCGTTCTTCGCAAGCCGCGCGAGCGTCGGGCCCATCTTGCCGCCCACGCCGAGGATCATCAGGTCGCCGTCGATGCGCGCCATGTCGCGCACGAGGTCGTGCGAGGGCGTCGCCAGGTAGTCCTCGAGTGCGGCTTCGGTCTCGAAGCGCTCTGGAAAGGGAAGGTCGTCGAGCACAGGGGAGGTCATTGGATTCTTGCGTCCTGGGTGATGAAGAGGCGCTCGAGCAGGAGCACCAGCAGGTAGAGCAGAACGCCAAGGCCCGTGATGAGCAGCACGGCCATGAAGACCGCGGGCGTGTCGAGCGAGGCCTGCACCTGGATCATCAGGTAGCCGAGCCCGCGTTCGGAAGCGATGAACTCGCCGACCACGGCACCGGCCACCGCGAGGATGGTGGCTACCTTCATGCCCGAGAACACGTAGGGCAGCGAGCCCGGCAGCTGGATGTAGCGGAACAACTGCCAGCGCGAGCCCTTGAGCGCGCGCACGAGATCGAGCATCTCGGGCTCGGCCTCATTGAGTCCGCGGATGGTGGTCAGCAGGATCGGGAAGAAGCAGAGGCTGAATGTGATCAGGATGTTGGGCCCGATGCCGTAGCTGAACCACACGATCACCAGCGGCCCCATCGCCACCTTGGGAATCATGTTGAGCGTGACCAGGAGCGGAAACACCAGCAGCATGAGCCGGCGGCTGGTGATGAAGAGCAGCGCCGAAAGAATGCCGAGCACCAGCCCGAGCGCATAGCCGCCGAACACCTCGAGCGCGGTCACGCCGGTGTTCATGAGCCAGCTGTAGTTGGGATTGCCCAGCGTGGCCAGCACCTTGGAGGGCGCGGGCAGGATGAAGGCCTTGACGTCGAACACCCGCACCGCCACTTCCCACAGCACGATGGCCATGACATGCACCGCGGCCACGATGGCCCAGCGCTGCCAGTCGGGGCGCTCGCCCGCGAAGGGCGCGGGGGCGGTTGGCGCGAGCGCGCCCTCGGGTGCCGTCATCTCGATTCCTGGTCTGGCAAGCAATGCGGCGGATCATAGGGCCCGCATCGGCTCGAGTCAACCAACCAGTTGATAAAGATGGGCGAGGAAACCTCAGGGCCGCAAGGCGTTGAGCGCGAACTCGACCACATGTCGGCGGCGCTTCAGCAGTGCGCCGCGCGCATCGAGCGCCTTGCCGAAGATCGCCGACAGCGTGTGGTTGTTGGAGAAGAAGAAGTACGAAATGCCCGCGATCGAGATGTAGAGGTTGATCGCGTCGAAATCAGCCCGGAACACGCCCGCCGCCACGCCGCGCTTGAGCGTGGCCTCGAGCATCTCGATGAACGGCGAATGCATCTTCTGGAGGCGCTCGGAGGCGCGCAGGTGGGCGCCCTGGTTGCGGTTCTCGTCGGCCAGAAGCGCGATGAACTCGGGGTGCTCTGCGAGGTAGTCGAAGGAGAACGCCACCAGCTGGGCCATGGCCTCCATCGGCTCGAGCGCGTCGAGCGTGAGCTTCTTTTCCTTTTCGCGGATCTCGGCGTAGACCGATTCGAGCGCCACCAGGTACAGGCCCTGCTTGTTGTCGAAGTAGTGGTAGACGAGCTGCTTGTTGACGCCTGCGGCCGCGGCGATCTCGTCGACGCGCGCGCCCGCGAAGCCCTTGCCGGCGAACTCGGCCACGGCGGCCGCGATCAGCGCCTGCTTGGCGGCAACGGGATCGCGCTCGCGGCGTGCGGGAGCTGAGGGGCGGGACGGGGAGGAAGTTGCTGCGGACATGGTGGGATGGATTCTGGCCCGTGGCCGGGCGCATCTCGATTGCTTGTCAACCAAACAGTTGGTAGTATGAATTGCAGATTCCGTTTTACCTTCTTTTGGAGCGACCCGCATGAAAAAGCTGCTGCCGGCACTCGGCGTCACCGCGCTGCTGATGGCCTCGATCCCCGCCGCCTCCGCGGCCGATGCCATGGGCCTGATGCTCAACTGGACGCCGACGGCCGACCATGCGCCGATCTACTACGCCAAGTCGAAGGGCTGGTACGCCGAGGCCGGCATCGACCTGAACATCGAAGCCGGCAAGGGCTCGGCGGTGTCGGCGCAGCGCGTGGGCACGGGCGGCACCGAGCTCGGCATCTCCGACCTGCCGACCGCCATCCAGGCGAAGGGCAAGGGCGCCGACGTGAAGGCGGTGATGGTGATCTACGCCAACAGCCCGCAAGGCTTCTACTGGCTCAAGTCGTCGGGCATCGCGGGGTCGAAGGACTTCGCGGGCCGCAAGATCGGCAATCCGCCTGGCGACGCGGCGCGCCTGATGTGGCCCGCGTTCGCCAAGAAGGTGGGGCTCGATCCGGCCA
>CAMLCW010000500.1 GCA_946478645.1 uncultured Variovorax sp. | reverse complement strand
TCAGTCCGCCGGGCGGAAACGGCACGACGAGGCGGATCGGCCGGGTGGGCCAGGCCGACTGCGCATGCAGCGGCCACGCGGCGTGGGCGAGGATGGCACCGGCGGTGCCGGCGATGAAGTGCCTTCTGCGGGTCATGGATGCCTTGGTTGGATTGGGGGCGCGCCGGCGGCGCGCAGCAGAAAACCGGTGACGGCCTCGGGCTGGGTCAGCATCAGCAGATGCCCGCCCGCGATGCGCTCGACGGGCCAGCCGGCGGCCTCGGCGCGCGCCACATGCTGGGCGTAGGGCTGGCCCGCGCGGTCGTTGGCCAGCAGATAGCTGCAGGGAACCTGCATCGCATCGGCCTGCGCCGATCGCACGGGCTCGGCGAACGTGCGCAACGGCTGGTCGGTCAGCCGGCGCGCGACCTCGTCCCGCAGCCGGGTGTCCGGCAGGCCGAACTGCGCCGGGTCAGGGGGCGGTATGCGCCATCCGTCGCCGCGTTCCTCGGCAAGCCGGCGATAGCGTTCGGCGGCCTCCGGCAACACCATGTCGAGCATGGCGCGCCCGGGCTGCGGAACGACGGCCTCGATCCAGGCAATGTGCGCCAGACGGGGACGCAGCCGCTCGTGCAGCGCAGGACCGAGCAGGCCGGCATAGGAATGCAGCGCGAGCACCACGTTGCGCAGGTCGAGCGCTTCGACGAGGCAGGCGATGTCGTCCACATGGTCGTCGGCACTCAGGGCAGGGCTCAGCTCACCGCCGCGGTGCGCGAGGCCACGCAGCGTCGGCGCATGGCATGCATGCCCGCCGGCCCGAAGGCGCTCGCTGACGGCGCCCCAGCACCAGCCGCCATGCCAGGCGCCGTGGACCAGCACGAAGGTCGGCTGGGTCATCGCTCACTCCGCGCGGTGGGCCATGCCGTCGGGACCGAAGCCCGCGCCCAATGCCTTGGCCTTTTCGGCCACCGAGGCATCCCACATCACGCGGCCCGGCGTCTTGCCGCCGAGCACCGAGACCAGCAGGCCGCCGGTGGCCGGGTCGTCGCCGTCGAGGCTGCGGAACGCCCGGTGCACGAAGGGCGGCACGCTGATGGTGTCGCGCGGGCCGAGCGTGGTGGTGTGCACCTGGCCGGTGGCGCCGTCGATCCAGTCGACTTCCCAGCGGCCGGCCTGGACCACGAAGACCTCTTCGGAATCGTGCCAATGCATGGCCGCTCCCTTGCCCTTGCCGGCGACGATGAAGTCGACATGGAAGTTCTCGGCCGCCGCGATGCGCGGCCTGAAGTTGGGGTCGTCGGTGACGCCCGAACCGATCACGCTGTAGAGCGTGCGCTCGTGCCCCGGCACCCAGGTGTCGACGAAGGCGCGCGGGCTGGCCGGGATCTCGCCCCAGCGGGCGATGCGCGCCTGCATCTGTTCGGGCGAACAGGGTTGCGAAGGGGCGACGTTGTCGGCCCAGGAATCGATGAGGTCTTGTCGGTCCATGCGGTGTTCTCCTTTTTCGAAAGGTCGCTCAGCCCTTGACGGCGCCTGCCGTGAGGCCGGTGATGATCTGCTTGGCCGCCATGAAGGTGAAGATCAGCGGCGGCAGCGCGATGAGCACGCCGGCGGCCATGATCTTTCCCCACTCCACGCCGGTGTCGGTGATGTAGTTGGAGATCGACGCGGGCAGCGTGCGGGTGATGCGGTTGGTGAGAATGAAGCTCAGGATGAACTCGTTCCATGCCAGGCGGAAGGTGAAGATCGAGGCCGCGGCCAGACCGGGCTTGAGCAGTGGCAGCACGATCTTCCAGAACACCTTGAACGGGCCGCAACCGTCGATGGCGGCGGCCTCCTCGAGCTCGATCGGCAACTGGTCGATGAAGCCGTACAGCAGCCAGATGGTGAAGGGCAGATTCAGCGCAACATACACCAGCACCACGCCCGAGAGCGTGTCGCCGATGCCCCAGGCCGACCAGATCACGAACACCGGCACGGCCAGCACCGCGGGCGGCAAGGTGCGCAGGATCAGCGTGGCATGGCCGAGCGGATCGCGCCCGAGAAACCGGAAGCGCGCCATCGCATACGCGCACATCGTGCCGAGCATCAGCGTGATGAGCGTCGAGGCGACCGAGATCTTCAGGCTGTTGAGCAGGTAGCGGTCGATGTGCCCGTCGTCGATCACCGAGCGGTAGTTGTCCATCGTGGGCATGAAGAACCACGACCATTGGCTGTCGAAGATCTGCGCCTCGGTCTTGAGCGACGCGAGGACCATCATCACCATCGGCATCAGGCACACGAGCGCCAGCGCACCGAGCACGGTGTAGTGCAGCGGCGAGCCGCGCGGAGGGGCGTTTTCTGTAGCGGTGCTCATCGACGGGCCGTGCTCTTCAAAGGGTTGGAGATCAGGAGAATCGCCAGCGACAGCGCCGCCACGATGGCCAGCAGCAGGATCGACAGCGCCGCCGAATAGCCCAGCTTCTGGCTGATGAATGCCGCCTTGTAGATGTGCAGCGAGAAAAGTTCGGTGCTCAGGCCCGGGCCGCCGAAGGTCATCACATAGACCACCTCCAGGCCGCGGAAGCCGTCGATCATGCGCATCAGCAGCGTGACGATCAGGATCGGCTTGATGATCGGCAGCTTGATCCGCACGATCTGCTGCCACGGCGTGGCACCGTCGATGCGCGCGGCCTCGATCACGCTCGAGTCGAGCCCCTGCAGGCCGGCCAGCACCATGATCAGGACGAACGGCGTCCACTGCCAGATGTCGGTCAGCACCATCGCGCCAAAGGCGGTGGCCGGCTCCGCGAGCCAGGCGCGCGGTTCGATGCCCAGCGCGTCGAGCCATAGGTTGAACGGCCCGAAGTTGGCGTCGAACAGGTAGCGCCAGATCAGGCCGACGCAGATCGGCGCGATCATCATCGGCAGCACGAAGATGGTCCGGAAGAAGCGCATGCCGCGCACCGGCTTCTCCAGGAACAGCGCCAGCGCGACGCCGAGCACCATCTCGCAGGCGACGGCGATCACCACGAAGGCGAGCGTGACGCCCATCGAGGTCCACACCTGCGACGAGCCCAGCATGTCGGTGAACGCCCTGAGCCCGATCC
>CAMLCW010000499.1 GCA_946478645.1 uncultured Variovorax sp. | reverse complement strand
CTTTTCGACCGCGCCCGCGCGGTCATCCCCGGCGGGGTCAACTCGCCCGTGCGCGCCTTCAAGGCCGTGGGCGGCACGCCGCGCTTCATCCGCCGCGCGGAGGGCGCCTATTTCTGGGACGCCAACGACAAGCGCTACATCGACTACATCGGCTCCTGGGGCCCGATGATCCTGGGCCACGGCCATCCGGCCGTGGTCGAGGCCGTGCAGAAGGCCGTCCTTGAAGGCTTCTCGTACGGCGCACCGACCGAGCGCGAGATCGAACTGGCCGAAGCCATCCTCGCGCTGGTGCCGTCGATGGAAATGGTGCGGCTCGTGAGCTCGGGCACCGAGGCCGCGATGAGCGCGCTGCGCCTCGCGCGCGGCGCCACCGGCCGCAAGCACATCATCAAGTTCGAAGGCTGCTACCACGGCCATGCCGACGCGCTGCTGGTGAAGGCCGGCTCCGGCCTCGCGACCTTCGGGCATCCGACCTCGGCCGGCGTACCGCCCGAGGTCACGCAGCACACGCTGGTGCTCGAGTACAACAACATCGCCCAGCTCGAGGAGGCCTTCTCGCTGCATGGCAACGACATCGCCGGCCTGATGATCGAGGCGATCGCCGGCAACATGAACTTCGTGCGCGCCACGCCCGAATTCGCCCGCCGCTGCCGCGAACTCTGCACTCAGCACGGCGCGCTGCTGATCTTCGATGAGGTGATGACCGGCTTTCGCGTCGGCCTGCACGGCGCGCAGGGCGTGCTGGGCATCAGGCCCGACCTCACCGTGCTCGGCAAGGTCATCGGCGGCGGCATGCCGCTCGCGGCCTTCGGCGGTCCACGCGCCATCATGGAACAGCTCGCGCCGCTCGGCCCGGTCTACCAGGCCGGCACGCTGTCGGGCAACCCGGTGGCCACGGCCTGCGGCCTCGCGACGCTGAACGAGATCGCCAAGCCCGGCTTCTACGAGGCGCTGTCGAAGAAGACGCGCGCGCTGGTCGACGGCCTCCAGGCCGCCGCGGCGGCCGAAGGCCAGCCGTTCAGTGCCGACAGCGAAGGCGGCATGTTCGGCTTCTTCCTCATGGACAAGCTGCCGCAGAACTACGCCACCGTCATGACCACCGACAACGCGAAGTTCAACAGGCTGTTCCACGGCCTGCTCGACCGCGGCGTGTACATCGCGCCCGCGCTCTACGAAGCAGGCTTCGTGAGCGCCGCGCACACCGACGAAGACATCGCCGCCACGATCGAGGCCGCGCGGCAGATCTTCAGCGGGTCGTGACCTTCACCAGCGCGGTCACGGGCTTGCCATTCACCATCACCGGCCGGTGATGGTCGTCGGCCAGCAGCACGCCGATCACATGGCTGCCCGTCGGCGAGGGACAGGGCCCGAAGCGGGCCTTGATCAGGTCGCCGCCGAAATCGCTGTTCATGCTGTTGTAGGGCCGCCCCGGGAGGTTGCAGCTGTCGCCTTCGGGATCGATCTTCATGTGCACATGGCCGCAGCGCGGATCGCTTCCGCACTGGCCGGCCGGCAGCAGCTTGAAGTTGCTCTGCACCATCACGCCGATCGTGCGCTCGGCATCCGCGCCGAGCGGAACCACCGCACCCTCAGGCGGCCAGACGATCCGGAGCGTGGCGGCGGAATCGTCGGCCCGGGCGGTGGATGCCAGGGTGATGGCGGCAAGGAACAAGAAGGCACGGATACGCATGGAAGACTCCGATCGAAAAAGCAGAGCGACAGGTAAGAGGCAAGACGCCGCCGCTCATGTAATCAGCGCATACATGAACGGCGGTTGCAGTCTAGCGCAAAATAATCACCGATTACATCAATGGGTTCAAACTCGCCCCGCATGACCGCCCGCGCCCAACGACCCGCTACCGCCGACACGCCGCAGCCGCGCGCCGCCTACCACCACGGCAACCTGCGCGAAGCGCTGGTCCAGGCGGCGATCGAACTGATCGAACGCGACGGGCTCGACAAGCTCAGCGTGCGCGAAGCGGCCAAGCGCGCGGGTGTCTCGCCGGGCGCGCCGTTCCGCCACTTCGCGACCAAGACTGCACTGCTGACCGCGGTGGCCGAGCAGGCGACCGAGCGGCTGCGCTCGCATGTGGAGCAGGCGCTAGCAGCCGCTGCCGATGCACCGGCGCTGGTGCGCTTCGGTGCCATCGGCCATGCCTACATCGAGTGGGCGCGCAAGCATCCGACGCACTTCCGCGTGATCAGCGAACGCGCATTGATCGACTACGACAGCTCGGCAAGCCTGCGCAGCGACAACGAATCGATCCGCATGCGCATGCAGGCCTTGTTCGACGAGGCTTTCGCGCACGGCGGCAGTGCGGCGAGCGCGGCAGACGCAGCCCATGCGCAGATCGCCGCGCGCGCACTGGTCTACGGACTGGCCCGCATGGCGGTGGACGGACACTTTCCCGAATGGAGCCTTGCGCGCGAATCGACCGCGAAGACCATGGCCGGCACGCTCGACTTCTTCATGTCGCTGCTCACCGCGGCCGCGCCCGCCAGTGACGCCCCGGCCGCAAGCAAGAAAGCCGGACGGCCGCCAGCGAAACGCTAGCGACCGTCCGGCTTCGCCTTGGCGGCGGAAGGCCTCAGTGCCTGAAGTGCCGCACGCCCGACAAGACCATGACCACGCCGCGCTCGTCGGCGGCGTCGATCACTTCCTGGTCGCGCATCGAACCGCCCGGCTGGATCACGCAGCTCGCGCCCGCATCCACCACCACGTCGAGCCCGTCTCGGAACGGGAAGAAGGCATCGCTCGCCACCGCGGTGTCCTTGAGCGAAAGGCCCGCATGCTCGGCCTTGATGCTCGCGATGCGCGCCGAGTCGAGGCGGCTCATCTGGCCCGCGCCCACGCCCATGGTCATGCCGCCGGCGCAGAACACGATCGCGTTGCTCTTCACGTACTTGGCGACCTTCCAGGCGAACAGCAGGTCTTCGAGCTGTGCCGGGGTCGGCTGCTTCTTGCTGACCACCTTGAGGTCGCTGGCCGCCAGCACGTGGTTGTCGGCGGTCTGGATCAAGAGGCCCGAGCCGACGCGCTTGACGTCCATCAGGTTGCGGCCGTTGTCCCAGTCGGT
>CAMLCW010000498.1 GCA_946478645.1 uncultured Variovorax sp. | reverse complement strand
TCAACTCCCCCCCACCGCGAGCAGCGCCCGGCGCCGCCCGGTGCCCTGGGCCGCCTGCGGCTCGGCGCGCATCTGCTGCAGCCAGCGATAGAGCCGCTCGACGCCTTCGCGCGCACCGATCGCGGGGCGCCAGCCCGTGGCCGCCTCGAAGCGCCGCGTGTCCGACACGTAGTAGCGCTGGTCGCCGGTGCGCCAGTCTTCATGCGCGGTCGCGGGACGTTGCCCGTCGAGCCGCTCGATCGCGTCGAGCAGGTCGAGCAGGCTGATGACGTTGCGCGGCCCGCCGCCGATGTTGAAGGCGTCGCCCGCGAGCTTGCCCATGTGGCGCTGCGCGAGCACGAAGGCATCGACGAGGTCGTCGATGAACAGGATGTCGCGCACCTGCTTGCCGTCGCCGAACAGCGTGATCGGCTCGCGGTCGAGCGCGCGCAGCAGGAAGTGCGCGACCCAGCCCTGGTCCTCGGTGCCGAACTGGCGCTGGCCGTAGATGCAGCTCATGCGGAACACCACCGTCTGCATGCCGTAGCTGCGCGCATAGTCGTGCACGTACTGGTCGGCCGTGCCCTTCGAGCAGCCGTAGGGGCTGTGGAAGTCGAGCGGCCGCGCCTCGGAGATGCCGTGGCCGGCGATCTCGTCCGCCACCGGGCGGTAGCGCTGGTTCTCGAGTTCGAGCGCCACGTCCTCCAGCCCGCCGTAGACCTTGTTGGTCGAGGTGACGAGCACCGAAGGCGGCACCCGCTGCGCACGCGCGGCCTCGAGCACGTTGAGCGTGCCGAGCGCGTTGATCGCGAAGTCCTCGCGCGGATCGGCCAGGCTCGTCGTCACCGCCACCTGCGCGGCGAAGTGGAACACATGGCCGGCCTTGGCCACGGCGCGCTCCACGGCGGCGGCATCGCGGATGTCGGCCACCATCACCTCGAGCCCGCTCGCATGGTTCAGTTCGAGCCATTCGAGGTTGCGCTCCACGCCGGGCCGCGAAAGGTTGTCGAGCACCAGCACGCGCTGGCCCTGCGACAGCAGCCGGTGCGCGAGGTTCGCGCCAACGAAGCCCGCACCGCCGGTGATGAGGGTGACGCGGTCCTTGCCGTTGAGCGCGCGCCGGGGAGTGAGTTCGGCGTCGCGGCTGTTCATATGGCCAACCCGCGTGCCGAGAGTTCCGCGCTCGCCTGTGCGACGCGGTCTACCGCTGCCTGTCCTTCGAGCCACGCCGCGAGTTCGGCCAGGCCGTCCTCGAGCGTCACGCGCGGCGTGTAGCCGAGCACACGGCGCGCCTTGGCGATGTCGGCATAGCAGTGGCGGATGTCGCCGACGCGGTACTTGCCGGTGATCTCGGGGAGCAGGTCCTGCTTGCCCACGGCCTCGGCCACGCGCTCGGCGATGGCGCGCACGCTGTGGGCCTCGCCGCTGCCGATGTTGAAGACCTCGCCCGCGGCGGCCGGCATCTCGAGCGCGAGCCGCGAGGCGCGCGCGATGTCGTACACGCTCACGAAGTCGCGCTGCTGGTGGCCGTCCTCGAAGATCTTCGGCGGGCTGCCGTTGAGCAGCCGCGACGCGAAGATCGCGAGCACGCCGGTGTAGGGGTTGGACAGCGCCTGGCGCGGACCGTAGGCATTGAAGAAGCGCAGCGCCACGGTCGGGATGTTGTAGGCGCGGCCGATCATCAGGCACATGCGCTCCTGGTCGAACTTGGAGAGCGCATACACCGAGGCCAGCGCAGGCGGTTTCTCCTCGGGCGTGGGCGCGGGCACCAGCGCGATGCCGTCCTCGTCGCGCCATTCCCAGTCGCCGCGCCGCAGCTGCTCGAGCGTGCGCTCCTGCACGCTGCGCAGCTCGCCGCCTGCGGTGCGGTAGAGGCCTTCGCCGTAGAGGCTCATGCTCGAGGCCACGATCAGCCGCTTGACCGGCTTCTCGATCAGCGCCTCGAGCAGCACCGCGGTGCCGAGGTTGTTGACGCGCGTGTAGTGCGCCACCTCGTACATGCTCTGCCCCACGCCCACCGCCGACGCGTAGTGGTAGACCGCGTCGATGCCCTTGAGTGCGTTGCGCACCGCGGCCGGGTCGCACACGTCGCCGACCACCAGCTCCACATCGGATTCGAGGTAGTCGGGCCGTCGGGCCGCATCGCCGTGCACCTGGGGCGCGAGGTTGTCGAGGACGCGGACGCGATAGCCATGCGAAAGAAGCTCGTCCGCAAGATGCGAGCCGATGAAGCCGGCGCCGCCGGTGATGAGAATGTGCTGAGACATGAAACCCCTTCTTGTTTGATTTCGCCGCGGGCTCCGCGATGGGAAGACGGCGTGCGTCCAACGCCCTGGCGAAGCATCAAATTCGGCGAAAGAACGCCGCGTCGATGTGCGAAGGTACTTACCTGAATGTAGGCAAGATGCCCTGTTACGCCACTGCAGAGTTGGCTCTGTGCATTGCGCGCATTTCACGTGCGCGAAGCGCTTCAAACCGGCGTAGATTGCAAGCAACAAAGCCGCACGGCTTTGCCGGTTCCACGTTCGCCGCGAGCGCATCGCGGCGGCACTCGCAAAGGTTTCCAACATGAGCAAGATACGTGTCGCAATCGTCGGTGTGGGCAACTGCGCCTCTTCGCTGGTGCAGGGTGTGCACTTCTATGGCAACGCCCGGGGCACCGACTTCATCCCGGGCTTGATGCATCCCGATCTCGCGGGCTACCTGCCCTCGGACATCGAGTTCAGCGCCGCCTTCGACGTGCATGCGAGGAAGGTCGGCCGCGACCTCGGCGAAGCCATCTACGAAGAACCCAACAACACGATCCGTTTCGCCGACGTGCCGAAGCTCGGCGTGCCGGTGCACCGCGGGCCCACGCACGACGGCATCGGCACCTATCTGAAGGACGTGGTGCCACTCTCCACATCGCGCGCGCAGAACGTGGCGAAGATCCTCAAGGAGACGAAGACCGACGTGGTGGTCTCGTACCTGCCGGTGGGCTCCGAAAAGGCCACGCAGTGGTATGCCGAGCAGGTGCTCGAGGCCGGCTGCGCCTTCGTTAATTGCGTGCCGGTGTTCATCGCCTCGCGGCCCGAATGGGAGCGGCGCTTCGCCGAGCGCGGG
>CAMLCW010000497.1 GCA_946478645.1 uncultured Variovorax sp. | reverse complement strand
CCGAAGACAGCATGCCGTAGTCCGGCATGGTGGTCTTGCTCACGATGACCGCCCCGGCCTCCTTGAGCCGCGCGGCCGGCGGTGCATCGGCCGCAGCCGGCTGGAGATCGGTGGCGGCCGTGCCGGCCGGCATCGGGTCGCCGCGCGTCGCTATGTTTTCCTTGATCGTGGCCGGCACGCCGTCGAGCGGGCCGAGCGGCTCGCCGCGCAGCCAGCGTGCCTCGGAAGCGCGCGCCTGTTCGAGCGCTGCCTCGGGGCGGAAAAGCCAGGTGGCCTGCAGATGCGGCTCCCAGCGCTCGATGTGGGCGATCACGGCCTGCGTGACCTCGACCGGCGACAGCGCCTTGCCGCGGTAGGCGGCGGAGAGTTCCTGTGCCGACAGTTCGTTCAACCGCCTCATCCCCACGACAGCGCCGAAAGGTCGTTGACGAAGATCGGGTTCTCCTTCCAGAGCCCCTTCACGTTCTTCTTGGCCACGGTCGGGAACTGCGGCTGGTACAGGAAGCCGTTGACCGCATCGGCGGCCAGCATCTTCTGCGCTTCGCCGAGCAGCTTGTTGCGCTCGGCGGCGTTGCCGGTGCTCTTGATTTTGTCGAACAGCGCATTGAAGGCCTTCGACTGGTAGCCCCAGTAGTAGTCGGCCTTGGCATAGTTGCCGAGGTCGAAGGGCTCGACGTGCGAGACGATCGAGAGGTCGTAGTCCTTGTTGCCGTAGGTGCCGCTGAGCCACTGGGCCCACTCGACGTTCTGCACCTTGACGCGGATGCCGACCTTGGCGAGCTGGGCCACGATCACCTCGCCGCCCTGGCGCGCATAGGGCGGCGGCGGCAGGGTCATCGTGAGTTCGAGCGGCGTCTTCACGCCCGCTTCGGCGAGCAGCTTCTTGGCCTTCTCGACGTCGTGCGGGTTCACGCCGGTGGTGTCGACGTAGCCCGCCGCGCCGGGCACGTAGTGGCTGCCGATCGGCACGCCGAAGCCGTCGGCCGCGCCTTCGATCACGGCCTTGCGGTCGATGGCAGCGAGGATCGCACGGCGCACGCGCACGTCGTCGAGCGGCTTCTTCGCATTGTTGATCGACAGGATGGTCTTGGCGCGCGAGCCCGCGAGGATGGTCTGGAACTGCGGGTTCATCTTGAACTGCGGCACCACGCGCGTGCCGATGCGGGTGAACACGTCGACGTCGCCGGCCAGCAGCGCGGCCGCCTGCGCCGCGGCGTCGGCGATGAAGCGGAAGGTCACCTTGTTGATCTTCGCCGTGGCGGGGCTGCGGAAGCCTTCCCACTTGCTCAGCGTGATCGAGGAGCCCCGGGCCCAGTTGTCGAGCTTGTACGGTCCGGTGCCCATGGGCTTGGTGGCATTGGTGTCGGCGCTCTTGGGCTCGACGATGACCGCGGTGGCCTGGCCGAGCACGAACGGCAGATCGGGATCGATCTCCTTGTTGATGACGACCACCGTGTGCTCGTCGACCACCTGCGTGCTCAGGTTCTGGAAGGTGCGCTTGTCCTTGTTGGTGCTCTTGTCGCCGCCCGCGCGGTCGAACGAGAACTTCACGCTGCTCGCATTGAACGGCTCGCCGTTCTGGAACTTGACGCCGCGCCGGAGCTTGAAGGTGTAGGTCTTGAGGTCGGGCGAGACTTCCCAGCTTTCGGCGAGCAAGGGCGTGACGCTGCCGTCGACATTGATCTTGGTCAGCGTCTCGAGAATGTTGTAGTGCACGATTTCCGCGATCGCGGCCGCGGCGCCGGCGGTCGGGTCGAGGCCCGGCGGCTCGAGTGCCATGCCGATCACGAGGGCGTCCTTCCGTCCCTGCGCCAGGCCGGTGACGGGGGAGGCCAGCGCCACGGTGGCGCCAGCGGTGGCAAGGAGGGTGCGACGGTTCAACATACGTTGTGATCTCCGGATTGACGATGAAGGGCACGCAGCACGAAAGATGCCACGTGCGGCGGGCTCATTCTCTCGCAGCGCAAGCGGAGCCGATGGCCGCGCCGGGCGGTTTTTCCTCGGGACGTTCCCGGATGCGCCTTCGGTTCGACCGGCTCAGACCGCGAGCACGGTGCCACCCGCGGGTGCACGCGGCACGGCATCGAGCAGCGTGCGCGTGTACAGATGCTGTGCATGGCGAAAGAGCTCGCCGGGCGGACCCTGCTCGACGATCTGCCCCTTCCACACCACGCAGACCGCGTCGCACAGGTGGTTGACCACCGCGAGGTCGTGACTGATGAGCAGGTAGCTGATGCCGAACTGCTGCTGCAGGTCCTGCATGAGGTTGAGCACCTGCGCCTGCACCGAGACGTCGAGCGCGCTTACCGGCTCGTCGGCCACGATGAGCTTCGGCCGCGTGATGAGCGCGCGCGCGATCGCGATGCGCTGGCGCTGGCCGCCCGAGAACTCGTGCGGGTACTTGTCCATGTCGGTGCTGCGCAGGCCCACCGCGGCGAGGGCCTCGGCCGCGCGCTCGCGCTGTTCGGCACGACCGGTTTCGGCCAGCGCCTCGAGCGGTTCGGCCACGACGCGTGCCACCGTCTGGCGCGGATCGAGCGAGCCATAGGGGTCCTGGAACACCATCTGGAAATCGCGCCGCGCGGTTCGCAGCTCGCGCTTCGGCAGCCGGTGCAGGTCGCGGCCCAACATGTGCACGCTGCCCGAGGTGGGCGTGTCGAGCGCCATCACGAGGCGCGCGATGGTCGACTTGCCCGAGCCGGATTCGCCGACGATGCCGAGGCTGCGGCCCGCTGCCACCTCGAAGCTCACGCCGTTGAGCGCCTTCACGAGCGGCGGGGCTCCGAACAGGCTCTCGCGCGGGAGCGCGTAGTGGCGCACGAGGTCTTTCACCTCGAGCAGCGGCGGTGCGGCCGACGCGTCGGTGGTCTGGTTCATGGTGCGAGTGCGCCTTCGGCCGCGATCTCGGGCAGGCGGATGCAGCGCACGGCATGGCCGTGCCGCAGCATCGCGGGCGGCGGGCGGATCGCGTGGCAGGCGTCGACGGTGTAGTGGCAGCGGCCCGCGAACGGGCAGCCGGGCGGCAGATCGACGAGTTCGGGCACGCTGCCGCGGATGGGCGCGAGGCGCACGCCGCGCGGCGCACCGAGCGCCGGCCGTGCGGCGAA
>CAMLCW010000496.1 GCA_946478645.1 uncultured Variovorax sp. | reverse complement strand
GCACATCAGCTTCACCGGCGTGCGCGGCGTGGCCGAGCAGGACGCGATGATCCAGGACAGCCAGGGCCGCATCGCCGACCGCACGAAGGAGCATCTCTCGGCCTCCGACGCGGCGATCGTGCGCTTTCGCCGCACGGTGCTCGGCGGCGCGAAGGCGCTGGCGCGCGGCATCGAGCCCGAGGCGCCGCGCAGGCACGAGGCCTACCGGCTGCGCTCCGGCAGCTGGATGGCGTCCGAAGGCGTGTCGTTCGAGCAGGTGATGCGCGAGCGCTTCGGCGACACCGTGGGCCGCGTCGCGGCGCCAGCCGCCAAGTGATTTTCAACAACAAGGAGACAAGCCCCATGAAGTCAATGAGATCCCGATGGCCCGCCTGGCTCGCGCTGGCCGCATGCACCCTGCTCGGCGCGGGCGCGGCCCAGGCCGACACCTATCCCGCCAAGCCGATCAAACTGATCATTCCGTATGCCGTCGGCGGATCGACCGACCAGACCGGACGGCTGGTGGCCAAGTCGCTCGCCGAGCGGCTGGGCAAGCCGGTGGTGGTGGAGAACCGCGCGGGCGCGGGCGGCACGCTGGGGCAGGACTTCGTCGCCAAGGCGGCGCCCGACGGCTACACCTTGCTGTTCAGCGCCGCGGGCCCGCTCACGGTCACGCCGCACACCTATGCCAAGCTCGG
Source organism: uncultured Variovorax sp. (assembly GCA_946478645.1). The sequence goes on along the minus strand of CAMLCW010000496.1, from coordinate 2,436 downwards.
CTACGACCCCGTCAAGTCCTTCGAGCCGATCGCGCTCGTGGCCACGCAGCCGCTGCTGCTGGTGGTCAAGCCCGAGCTCAAGGTCAACAGCGTGGGCGAGCTGATCGCGGACGGCAAGGCCCGGCCCGGCAAGCTCTCGTACGGCTCGTTCGGCAACGGCAGTGCGGCGCACCTCGCGGGCGAACACTTCAAGGCACTCACCGGCGTGGACATGGTGCACGTGCCCTACAAGGGAAGCGGCCCGGCGCTGGTCGACCTCGTCGCGGGCCAGATCGATCTGATGTTCGACGTCTTCAGCACGGCCGCGCCGCTGGTCAAGGGCGGCAGGCTGCGCGCCATCGCGATCTCTTCGGACGAAAGGTCGCCGCAGTTCCCGCAGGTGCCCACGATGAAGCAGGCCGGCGTCGAAGGCTTCGAGGCCGGCACCTGGTTCGGCGTGCTGGCGCCCGCGAACACGCCGCGCCCGGTCATCGACAGGCTGTCGCGCGAGATCAATGCGGCGCTCGGCGAGAAGGAGCTGCAGGAGACCCTGGCCGCGCAGGGCGCCACGGTGCGCGGCGGCACGCCCGAGCAGTTTAGGCGCTACTTCCTTGCCGAGTACGACAAGTGGGGCCGCGTCGTGAAATCGGCCGGCATCACCGCCGACTGAGCCCGGCCTCTCGCGTTCTTCTTTTCTCTTGCAACTTCTGCCGCCCGCGAGGCGCGGCAATGTCTTCTTCAATGAAACTTCTGAGCTATTTCTACCAGGGCCAGGCCCGCTGGGGCGCGCTCGCGGGCGAACGCATCGTCGACCTCCAGGCCGCATCGCAGGGCCGCTGTCCCACGCTGCGCAGCGCGCTTGCGCAGCTCGACCTGCCCGCGATCGAGGCGCTGACCGAGGGCGCCAGCCTCGGCCCCACATTGGGCGAGGTGACGCTGCTGCCGGTGGTGCCCGATGCGCCGCGCATCTTCTGCGTCGGCCTCAACTACGAAGCCCACCGCGTCGAGGCACGGCGCGAGAAGACCGGGCAGCCGACCGTCTTCCTGCGCGTGGCTTCTTCGCAGATGGGCCACGGCCAGCCGCTCGTGCTGCCGCGCGAATCGGCATGTCTCGACTACGAGGGCGAAATCGCCATCGTGATCGGCCAGGGCGGGCGGCGCATCCGCGAGGAAGACGCCTGGTCGCACGTGGCCGGCTATGCGCCGTACAACGACGGCTCGGTGCGCGACTGGCAGGCCCACACCACGCAGTGGACGCCCGGCAAGAACTTTCCCGCCACGGGCGGCTTCGGCCCCTGGATGGTGACGCGCGGCGACATCGCCGACGGCCAGGTGCTCGGCCTGCGCACGCGCCTGAACGGCGAGACGGTGCAGCATGCGACCACCGAGCAATTGATCTTCTCGATGCCGGCCCTCGTCGCGTACATCTCGGTCTTCACCGAACTCGAGCCCGGCGACGTGATCGTGACCGGCACGCCGGGCGGCGTGGGCTTCAAGCGCCAGCCGCCGCGCTACATGAAGGTGGGCGACGTGGTCGAGGTCGAGGTGGAGGGCGTGGGCACCCTGTCGAACCCCGTTCGCGCGGAATGACGGGGCCGGTGCTGATCGATGCGCGCATCGTGCGCCGGCGCGAGGTCGCGAAGGACATCTGCGCCTTCGAGATCGAAGCGGCGGGCGGCGCCGGGCTGCCGCCGTTCGAGGCGGGCGCGCACATCGACGTGCATGCGGGCGGCTTCGTGCGGCAGTACTCGCTGCACGACGGCCCGTCGTCCGCGCCCGGCCGCTACCGCATTGCCGTGCTGCGCAGCACGGCTTCGCGCGGCGGCTCCGAGGCGATGCATGCGCTGCTGCAGGAGGGAAGCGCGCTGCAGATCTCCGCGCCCAGGAACCACTTTCCATTGCAGCCGGACGCCGAATTCTCGGTGCTCATGGCGGGCGGCATCGGCATCACGCCGATCATGAGCATGGCCAGCGCGCTGCATGCGAAGGCTTCGCCTTTCGTGCTGCACTACTGCGCGCGGTCCAGGGATCACATGGCTTTCGGCGACGAACTGCTGCGTTCGCCGTTCGCCGATGCGGTGCGGCTGCATGCCGACGACGCGCCGCAGTCGGCCTTCGACGCGGCACGGGCGCTGGCCGATCCACCGCCCGGCGCGCGCCTTTACGTGTGCGGCCCGCAGGGGTTCATGGACCACGTGCTGCGCACCGCGCAGGCGGCCGGCTGGGACGCGCAACGCCTGCACCACGAGTCTTTCCAGGCCGCCCCCGTGGCGGCAACCGACGGCAACCGTGCGTTCGAGCTGGTCGCGGTGCACAGCGGCAAGCGCACCCGCGTCGGCGCAGGCGAAACCGCGCTGCAGGCGCTGGTCCGCTGCGGTGTGCCGATCGCCTCGTCCTGCGAGCAGGGCGTGTGCGGCAGCTGCCTGACGCCGGTGCTCGAAGGCGAGGTCGATCACC
>CAMLCW010000495.1 GCA_946478645.1 uncultured Variovorax sp. | reverse complement strand
TCGAGTTCCAGATCGAGAGCTACCTGCGCTACCAGGGCGACAAGTTCAGCGAGTACTTCGACGCCAACACCTACCTGCTGATCACGCGCGCGCTCGACTATTTCGACCCGGCACGGGCGCACGGCGGCAACCTCAGCGAAGCCCTGGCGCGCGCCACGGCCAAGTTCCTGCTCGTGAGCTTCAAGACCGATTGGCGTTTCTCGCCGGCGCGCAGCCGCGAGCTCGTGAAGGCGCTGCTCGACAACCGCCGCAACGTGAGCTATGCCGAGATCGACGCGCCGCACGGGCACGACGCCTTCCTGCTCGACGACGTGCGCTACATGGGCGTGGTGCGCTCCTATTTCGAGCGCATCGCGCAGGAGACCGCGCCATGAGCCGCCGGGCCGTTTCCAAGGCGAATACCGCAGCGCGCAGCGCGGAGGTGACTCAATGAGCGACATCGAAACCCAGCGCCTCATCGCCGCGCTCGTGCCCGAGGGTGCGCGCGTGCTCGACCTCGGCTGCGGCGACGGCGCCCTGCTCGACCTGCTGCAGCGCGAGCGCGGCTGCAGCGGCTACGGCGTCGAGATCGCCGACGGCAACGTGCTGCAGTGCATCCGGCGCGGCGTCGACGTGATCCAGCTGAACCTCGACGAAGGTCTCGCGATGTTCGACGACGCCTCGTTCGACGTGGTGCTGCAGATCGACACGCTGCAGCACCTGCGCAATGCCGAGGTGATGCTGCGCGAGACGGCGCGCGTCGGCCGTATCGGCATCGTCGCATTCCCGAACTTCGCGCACTGGCCGAACCGAATCAGCATCGCGCGCGGGCGCATGCCGGTCACCCGGCGCCTGCCCTACCAGTGGTACGACACGCCCAACATCCGCGTCGGCACCTTCAAGGATTTCGAGGTGCTTGCACGCAAGAACCAGCTTCGCGTGCTCGATGCCTTCGGCCTGCAGGACGGCCGTTCGGTGCGCTGGCTGCCCAATGCCCGCGCGGGCACGGCCGTGTTCAAGTTCGAGCGGGGCGGCTGAGCGCAGCGCCAAGGGTGCTCCCGTGAGCTTCACGCTGGCGCAACCGGTCCACAGCGAACTGGTCATCCGCAAGAGCCGGTTCATCGGCTGCGTGCAGCCGGTGGCCGACCGCGCGGCTGCGCTGGCCATCGTGGCCGCGCTGCGTGCCGAGCATCCCGCGGCCGCGCATGTGTGCTGGGCCCTGATGGCGGGCGGCCAGTCGGCCGCCAACGACGACGGCGAACCGGGCGGCACGGCGGGCCGGCCGATGCTCGAGGTGCTGCGCCACCAGCAGATCGAAGGCGCGCTCGCGACCGTGGTGCGCTATTTCGGCGGCGTGAAGCTCGGTGCCGGCGGCCTGGTGCGGGCCTACACCGACGCCGTCGCGCAGGCGCTGCTCGGCGCACCGCTCGTGCCGCTGGTGCGCCAGCGCAGCCTGCAATGCGCGGTGCCCTATGCGCTCGAGGGCCTGGTGCGGCGCGAACTCGCGGCGGCGGGAGCGGTGCTCGACGCCATCGCGCACGAGGACGTGGTGCGCTTCGCGTTCAGGCTGCCCGAATCCGATGCCGAGCCCTTCATCGCCCGCCTCGGCGATGCTGCGCAAGGGCGCGTCGCCTGGCAGCCGGCGTGAGGCGCCGCGGCGGTGGCGAAGGCGGAGCGGGCGGCGCCGTCATCGCGAGAATGCCGCGGCCCGTGAGCGGCGCCACTTCGTCGTCGCCGGGGCCGCGCCGCGCCATCTCGGCCGTGACGATGCCCGTCGGCACCGCCAGCACGCCCCAGCCGAGCAGCATCATGACCGACGCGATGGCGCGGCCGAGGTCGGTCTTGGGCACCAGGTCGCCAAAGCCCACCGTGGCCATGGTCGAGATGGCCCAGTAGACCGCCACGGGAATGCTCGTGAAGCCGTGGACAGGTCCTTCGACCACGTACATCAGCGTGCCCATCACCAGCACCACCAGCATCACGAAACCCACGAACACCGTGATCTTGCGCCGGCTCGCTGCCACGGCCGAGACCAGCGCGCGGTATTCCACCGAATAGCGCGAGAGCTTGAAGATGCGGAACACGCGCAGAAGCCGCAGCACGCGCACGTCGATGAGATAGGCGAGCTCGGGCGCGAAGGCCACGAGGTAGGTCGGCAGCAGCGCCAGCAGGTCGATCACGCCGTAGAAGCTCAGCGCGTAGCGCAGCGGCCGGTTCACGCAGGCGAGGCGCGCGATGTATTCGAGCGTGAACAGCACGGTGAAGGTCCACTCGAGCCCGCTGAACACCGGGCGCCACTGCTCGCGGATCGACTGCACGCTGTCGAGGATCACCACCAGCACGCTGGCCAGGATCACCGCGATCAGCGCCAGGTCGAACGCGAGGCCCGCACGCGTGTCGGCCTCGAAGATCACGGTGAAGGCGTCGCGCCGCCAGCCGCTCGCCGGCTTGTCGAAGCGCGCGTCGGTGGTCGACGAGACAGCGAAGGTCCGGGCAGCGGAAGCGGAGTTCGGTCGGGTCATCTGGATGTGGAGCTGGCGATGGTCGCGCGGTGGCTGCGATTGTGGCAATGTGCACGCCGCCGCGATTTATTCAGTTACGTTTATTGCGCAAATAAGTGTCGCGCGCGCCAATGGCGTTCTTACGATAGACCCTTTGGTTTGAGGAGCTCCCCATTGGCAACACAGTCCCCCTTTTTCGGCAAGCGTGATCGTGACACCGATTCATTGACCTCTCGTCCTGCGCCGCTGGTGGGTTCGGGCACCAATCTGTCGGGCTCGCCCGTCAATCCGTCGTCGCTCGCGGGCCAGCAGGGCGGCCTGGGCGCATCGGCGGCCGCACCCGCAGCCAAGGAAGGCGGCAGCAAGCTCACCGTCGGCCCCAATATCAAGCTCAAGGGCGTCGAGATCACCGATTGCGACACGCTCGTCGTCGAAGGCCTGGTCGAAGCCACGATGGATTCGCGCCTGATGCAGATCGCCGAACAGGGCGAGTTCAAGGGCTCGGCCGAGATCGACATCGCCGAGATCCGCGGCACCTTCGACGGCAACCTCACCGTGCGCGAGAAGCTCGTGATCCACGCGACCGGCAAGGTCACCGGCAAGGTCCGCTACGGCAAGATCGTGATCGAGGAAGG
>CAMLCW010000494.1 GCA_946478645.1 uncultured Variovorax sp. | reverse complement strand
AGGACCTGATCGAGAAGTACGGCGCCGACACCGCGCGCCTGTACACCATGTTCACCGCGCCGCCCGAGGCCACGCTCGAATGGAACGACGCCGCGGTCGAAGGCAGCTTCCGCTTTCTGCGCCGGGTCTGGAACTTCGGCGTGGCGCAGGCCGACGCGCAATCGGTCGAGATCGCCGGCCAGTCGTTCGGCAAGGCGGCCCAGGCGCTGCGGCGAGAAGTGCACACCGTGCTGCGCCAGATCGACTACGACTACCAGCGCATGCAATACAACACCGTGGTGTCGGGCGCGATGAAGCTGCTCAACGCGGTCGAAGGCTTCAAGCCCGATGGCAGCCCCGGCGACGCGGCCGCGCTGCGCGAGGGCTTCGGCATCCTGCTGCGCTGCCTCTACCCGGCCACGCCGCACCTCACGCACCAGCTGTGGCAGGCCCTCGGCTACGACAAGGCCATGGGCGACCTGCTCGATGCGCCCTGGCCCGTGGTGGACGTGGGCGCGCTCACGCAGGACGAGGTCGAGCTCATGCTGCAGGTCAACGGCAAGCTGCGCGGCAAGCTGCTGGTGCCCGCCGAGGCCTCGAAGGACGAGATCGAGAAGCTCGCGCTCGCCTGCGACGACTTCGTCAAGTTCGCCGAGGGCGCGCCGGCCAAGCGCGTCATCGTGGTGCCGGGCCGCCTGGTCAACGTGGTCATCTGAGAAGCAGGAGAAGCATGAACCCTCGCACTGCCCCGCTGCCGCGCCGCGGCTTCCTTCTCGGCCTGGCCGCCGCCGGCGCAAGCCTCGGGCTGGCCGGCTGCGGCTTCGAGCTGCGCCGGGCGCCGGTGTTCGCGTTCAAGAGCCTGTCGCTCTCGGGCAATTCCGAACTGATCAACCGGCTGCGGCGCGAGCTGCGCGCCGCAGGCACCGTCACGCTGGTACCCCCGGGCGAGGCGCAGACGGCCGACGCGATCCTCGAGATGCTCGGCGAGAGCCGCGACCGCATCGTGATCTCGACCAATTCGGCCGGCCTGCTGCGCGAACTGCAGCTGCAGCTGCGCGTGCGCTTCGCATTGCGCACGCCGGGCGGCAAGGCGCTGCTGCCGCCGACCGAAGTGGCGCAGACGCGCGACCTGAGCTTCAACGAGACCAATGCGCTCGCGAAGGAAGGCGAGGCCGAGCTGCTCTACCGCGACATGCAGGCCGACATCGCGCAGCAGATGCTGCGCCGCCTCGCGGCCGTCAAGGAGCTCTAGCCTCGATGCAGCTCGCCAGCGCCCAGCTCGGGGCCCACCTGCAGAAGGGCCTGAAGCCGCTCTACACGGTCCACGGCGACGAGCCGCTGCTGGCCCAGGAGGCGGCCGACGCGATCCGCGCCGCCGCGCGCGCGCAGGGCTACACCGAGCGCAGTTCCTACACCGTGGCCGGCGCGCACTTCGACTGGAGCGCGGTGCTCGCGGCCGGCGGCTCGCTCTCGCTCTTTGCCGACAAGCAGATCGTCGAGATCCGCATTCCCTCGGGCAAGCCCGGCAAGGACGGCAGCACGGCGCTGCAGCAGCTGGCCGAGGCCGCCAAGGGCAACGACAGCACGCTCACGCTCGTGATGCTGCCGCGGCTCGACAAGGCCACGCGCACCGGCGCCTGGTTCTCGGCGCTCGAGAACAATGGCGTGAGCATCCAGGTCGATCCGGTCGAGCGTGCCGCGCTGCCACAGTGGATTGCGCAGCGCCTGGGCCTGCAGGGCCAGCGCGTGATGCCCGGCGACGAGGGCCAGCGCACCTTGCAGTTCTTCGCCGACCGCGTCGAAGGCAACCTGCTGGCCGCGCACCAGGAGATCCAGAAGCTCGCGCTGCTGTATCCCGCGGGCGAGCTGGCCTGGGCGCAGGTCGAGGCCGCGGTCAACAACGTGGCGCGTTACGACGTCTTCAAATTGTCGGAAGCCGTGCTGGCCGGCAATCCGCAGCGCGTGGCGCGCATGCTCGAAGGGCTGCAGGCCGAAGGCGAGGCCGAGGTGCTGGTGCACTACACGCTGGCCGAGGACATCCGCGCGCTCAAGCGCGTGAAGGACGCCATGGCCGCCGGCCGGCCGCTGCCGATGGCGCTGCGCGAGAACCGCGTCTGGGGTCCGAAGGAACGGGCCTTCGAGCGCGTGCTGCCGCGGCTCGACGATCGCATGCTCGCGCGGCTGCTGCGCGCGGCCCATGTGGTCGACGGCATCTGCAAGGGGCTCAAGCAGCCCGACTGGCCCGCCAGCGGCTGGCAGGCCCTGCAGCGGCTGGCGCTGATGCTGTGCCGCGCGTGCCGGGCCTGAAGAGGAGCGGGAGCGGACTACCGGACGCAGAAGGCGCAGAGGTTTCGCAGAAGAAAGACCAAAAATTCTGTTTTTGAATTCTTTTGCGACTTCTGCGTAGCTTTTGTTTTTGTTCTGCGTTCGGCTGTCCGTTCCCGTACCCTGCAGCGGCCCCGCTTCACGTGGGAAAATGCCGCCCATGAACGCCTTCAACGTCAGCGAGCACATGCAGACCCTCGGGCTGCAGGCCAAGTCCGCCGCATTCCTCATGGCCCGTGCGGATGCAGCTACAAAAAACAGAGCGCTGAAGGCGCTCGCCAAGCGCCTGCGCGAAGCGGGCCCCGCGCTCGCGGCGGCCAACCAGGCGGACCTGGAGCGCGCCACCGCGGCCGGCCTGCCCGCGCCCATGGTCGACCGGCTCAAGCTCACGCCCAAGGTCATCGAAACCGTGGCGCTCGGCTGCGAGCAGCTGGCCGGCATGGCCGACGTGATCGGCGAGATCATCGGCATGAAGCAGCAGCCCAGCGGCATCCGCGTGGGCCAGATGCGGGTGCCGATCGGCGTCTTCGGCATGATATACGAAAGCCGCCCCAACGTGACCATCGAGGCCGCCAGCCTCGCGATCAAGAGCGGCAATGCGGCCATCCTGCGCGGCGGCTCGGAGGCGATCGAATCGAACAAGGCGCTCGCGCTGCTCGTGGCCGGCGCGCTCGAGGAGGCCGGCCTGCCGGCCGATGCGGTGCAGCTGGTGCAGACCACCGACCGCGAGGCCGTGGGCCAGTTGATCGCGATGCCCGAGTTCGTGGACGTGATCATCCCGCGCGGCGGCAAGGGCCTGATCGAGCGCATCAGCCGCGACGCCAAGG
>CAMLCW010000493.1 GCA_946478645.1 uncultured Variovorax sp. | reverse complement strand
ACACCCCGGCTATGTGTCCATCGTAGGTGTCAACCTATGGCAGGACGGGTCACGCAGCTCGATCTGGTCGGACTCAGAACGGCAGCTTCGGACCGCCGGGGCCACCCATGCCACCCATGCCCTTCATGCCGCCCATCTTCTTCATCATCTTCATGAGGCCGCCGCCCTTCATCTTCTTCATCATGCCCTGCATCTGCTCGAACTCGTTGAGCAGGCGGTTCACTTCCTGAACCTGCACGCCCGCGCCGGCCGCGATGCGGCGCTTGCGCGTGGCCTTGAGCAGCTCGGGCTTGCGGCGCTCCAGCGGCGTCATGCTCTGGATGATGCCTTCCTTGCGGCGGATGTCGCGCTCGGCGCGCGTCATGTCGGCCTCGCTGGCCTTGGCGGCCATCTGCTGCGGAAGCTTGTCCATCAGGCTGGAGAGGCCGCCCATCTGCTTCATCTGCTGGAGCTGGCCGAGGAAGTCGTTGAGGTCGAAGCCCGCGCCGCTCTTGACCTTGGCCGCGAGCTTCTGCGCCGCCGCCACGTCGACGCCGGCCGTGACCTGCTCGACCAGCGCCACGATGTCGCCCATGCCGAGGATGCGGCCCGCATGGCGCTCGGCGTCGAACACCTCGAGGCCGTCGATCTTCTCGCTGACGCCGGCGAACTTGATCGGCACGCCCGTGACCTGGCGCACCGACAGCGCCGCGCCGCCGCGCGAGTCGCCGTCGGTCTTGGTCAGGATGATGCCGGTGAGCGGCAGCGCCTCCTTGAAGGCCTTGGCGGTGTTGATCGCGTCCTGGCCCTGCATGGCGTCGACCACGAACAGCGTCTCGATCGGGTCGAGCGCGCCGTGCAGCTGCTTGATCTCGTTCATGAGCACTTCGTCGATCGCCAGGCGGCCGGCGGTGTCGACCAGCAGCACGTCGAAGAAGTGGCGCTTGGCATGGTCGAGCGCGGCACGGGCGATGTCGAGCGGCTTCTGCTCGGGCGTGCTCGGGAACCACTCGGCCCCGGCCTGCTTGGTCACCATCTTGAGCTGCTCGATCGCAGCCGGCCGGTAGACGTCGCCCGACACGGTGAGCACCTTCTTCTTGCGCTTCTCGATCAGGTGCTTCGCGAGCTTGGCGGTGGTGGTGGTCTTGCCGGCGCCCTGCAGGCCCGCCATCAGGATCACCGCGGGCGGCTGGGCCACGAGGTTGATGTCGGAGACGCCCTCGCCCATGGTGGCGGCGAGCTCGCGGTTGACGATGCCGACCAGCGCCTGGCCCGGCTTGAGCGAACCCAGAACTTCCTGGCCGAGCGCCTTGTCCTTCACGCGCGCGACGAAATCCCGCACCACCGGCAGCGCCACGTCGGCCTCGAGCAGGGCCATGCGCACTTCGCGCAGCATGTCCTGCACGTTGGCTTCGGTGATGCGCGCCTGGCCGCTCATCGTCTTGACGAGGCGGGAGAATTTTTCGGTGAGGGCGGTGGCCATGAGCGGAATGCCTTGTTGCCCGCTGCTGCGGGCCTTGGGAGGTCGTGAACTGGATCGGCCGCGTTGGCGCTGCGCCACGCGGCAGCGTGCAAGCCGGGGGAGATAAACTCCAGCCATGATTTTAGCGATCCCCTCCCCACTCGCCGTGGCGCTGGGCATCGCCACTGCGGCGGCCTATGGTTCTGCCGCCGCCGCGGGCGCCCGGCTGAGCCGCCGCGGCACGCAATGGGCACTCGGCCTCGCCTGGCTGCTGCATGCCGCCGTGCTCGGCCACGGGCTGGTCGGCAGCGAGCCGCGCTTCGGCTTCGCGCCGGCGCTGTCGGTCACGGCCTGGCTGGTGCTCACCGTCTACGCCGTCGAAAGCAGCATGTACCCGCAGCTCAAGGTGCGGCGCGCGCTGGCCTGGCTGGGCGCGGCGGCGGTGCTGCTGGCGCTGCTGTTCCCGGGCACGCCGCTGCATGTCGCCGCCTCGCCGTGGCTGCCGCTGCACCTGGCGCTCGGCATCGCTTCCTACGGATTGTTCGGCGCTGCGGTGGTCCATGCCTGGCTGATCACGCGGGCCGAAAAGCAGATCCGGCTCGCTACCGAGCCGCAGGGCGGGGTGCCGCTGCTCACACTCGAACGGCTCACCTTCCGCTTCGTCACGGCCGGCTTCGTGCTGCTGTCGGCGACCTTGCTTGCGGGGCTGCTGTTCAGCGAAACGCTCTACGGCGCCGCGGTGCGCGGCTGGAAGTGGGACCACAAGACCGTGTTCTCGGTGCTCGCCTGGCTCAGCTTCGCGGTGCTGCTCGGCGGGCGGGCGCGCTTCGGCTGGCGCGGGCGCACCGCGCGCCGCGTGCTGTACGCGGGCACGGCGCTGCTGCTGTTGGCCTACGTGGGTTCGCGCTTCGTGCTCGAAGTGGTGCTGGCGCGCGGCACCGCATGAAGTACCTGCTGGTCTTCGCGGTGATCGCGGTGGCGATCTGGCTCTGGCGCAAGAACCGCCGCGAGGAGATGCGCGAGACGCGGCGCGAGCAGGCGGCGCGCACGGCGCGCCCGGGTGCCGCGCCGGCCACCCCGAAGGCCATGCTGCGCTGCGCCCACTGCGGCCTGCACCTGCCGGCCGCCGACGCCATCGGCGGCACGAGCGGTGCGGCCTACTGCAGCGCCGCGCACCGGCAGGCCGCCGAGCGCGGCTGAAGGTGCGAAGCGCCAAGGCTGCACCAGTGACCGCCGCGTCGAGGCCGCGCGCCGAACCCGTCACGGATTGGGGCGGGCTCGACATGCCGCACGGCCAGAGCGCCGCGCTGCAGCGCCTCTGGCGCGGCTTCATGGCGGCGCGCTGCTTCGTCGCGGTGGTGCTGGTGCTGCTGCAGGGCGTCGGGCTGGCGCTCGGCCAGACGATGCAGCCGCTGGCCCTGGCGCTATCGGGAGGCTATCTCGCCGTCAGCTGGCTCGGCGCACGCTACATCCGTTTCACCCCGCCGATCCGTGCCTTCGCGACGGTGTGGTTCCTCACGATCGGCATCGACCTCGGCACCTTCACCACGCTGCAGGTGCTGCAGGGCGGCAACATCAACTACACGCCGCTGTTCGCGCTGCCGGTGCTCATGAGCGCGGTGCTCGGCACCGTGACCGTGAGCCTGGGCACCACCGCCGCGGTCACGCTGCTGCTGCTGGCCGATGCGGGCTG
>CAMLCW010000492.1 GCA_946478645.1 uncultured Variovorax sp. | reverse complement strand
GCTGCTGCTGCACCTCTACGGCGTGAGCGATGCGGTCTCGCTCGCGCAGAGCGATGCGGTCTGCAGCGCGCTGCAACTCATCAACTTCTGGCAGGACCCGAGCGTCGACCTGCCGCGCGGGCGCTTCTATTTCCCGCTGGCCGACTGCGCGCGCCGCAGCCTCGCGCGCGAGCATTTCAAGACCTTCGCGCCGCTGGCCGCTGCGCCGCCGCCGCAGGAGGCGATCAACCTCGTCGCCGTCGAATGCGCCTGGGCGCGCGAACTCATGCTGCAGGGCGCCCCGCTGGTGCACCGGCTGCCCGGACGCGCGGGCTGGGAACTGCGCTTCGTGGTGCAGGGCGGGCTGCGCATCCTCGACAAGATCGAAGACCTGGGCTTCGACACCTTCTCGCAACGCCCGACCATCGGCAAGTTCGACGCCCCGGTGCTGGCGTGGCGCGCGCTGCGGATGCGGAGACAATGGCCGCCCATGAAAGCGCCCCTTCAACGATGAATCCCGAGCAGTACGTCCAGGACAAGGCCGCCGCCTCGGGCAGCAGTTTCTATTACGCGTTCCTGTTTCTGCCCAAGCCGCGCCGTGCCGCGATCACGGCCTTCTATGCCTTCTGCCGCGAGATCGACGACGTGGTCGACGAGGTCAGCGACGCCGGCGTGGCCGCGACCAAGCTGGCGTGGTGGCGCACCGAGGTGGCGCAGTCGTTCGCAGGCACGCCGCGCCATCCCGTGATGCAGGCGCTGATGCCGCACGCCGCCACCTACGGCATCGAGGCGACGCGGCTCAACGAGATCATCGACGGCTGCCAGATGGACCTCGACCAGACCCGCTACCTCGACTTTCCGGGCCTCGCGCGCTACTGCCACCTGGTGGCCGGCGTGGTGGGCGAAGTCGCCGCGCGCATCTTCGGCCAGAGCGAACCCGGCACCACCGCCTATGCGCACAAGCTCGGTCTCGCGCTGCAGCTCACCAACATCATCCGCGACGTCGGCGAGGACGCGATGCGCGGACGCATCTACCTGCCCGTCAACGAGCTGCAGAAGTTCGACGTCAAGGCGCACGAGATCCTGAACCGCGTGCATTCCGAGCGCTTCGTCGCGCTGATGAAGTTCCAGGCCGAACGCGCGCATGCGGCCTACGACGAGGCGCTCGCGCTGCTGCCCGTGGCCGACCGCCGCGCCCAGAAGCCCGGGCTCATGATGGCGAGCATCTACCGCACGCTGCTGCGCGAGATCGAGCGCGACGACTTCCAGGTGCTGCACCAGCGCGTGAGCCTCACGCCCGTGCGCAAGTTCTGGCTCGCATGGAAAGTCCAGGCGCTGGGACGGGTGTGACGCACCGATGAGGATCGCCGTCATCGGCGCCGGCTGGGCCGGGCTGGCCTGCGCGATCGAGGCCACGCGCGCGGGCCATGCGGTCACGCTGTTCGAAGCCGCGGCCGTGCCGGGCGGCCGCGCGCGGCGCGTCGAGCGCCTCGATGGCATGGCGCTCGACAACGGCCAGCACATCCTGATCGGCGCCTACAGCGCCACGCTCGCGCTGATGCGCGACGTGGGCGTGGACCCCGGGCGCACGCTGCTGCGCATGCCACTGTCGCTGCGCTTCGCCGACGGCGGCGGGCTGGCGCTGCCGAAGCTGCTGCCGCCGCTCGACCTGCTGGCCGGCATCTTCACCGCGCGCGGCTGGACCGCGCAGGACAAGTCGGCGCTGCTGCGCACCGCGCTGCGCTGGCGCCTCGGCGGCTTCCGCTGCGCCCCGGCCACGACGGTCGCCGCGCTCTGCAGCGGCCTCACGCCGCGTGTGATGGAAGAACTGATCGCGCCGCTGTGCGTGTCCGCGCTCAACACGCCCGTCGAGCAGTCGAGCGGCGAGGTGTTCCTGCGCGTGCTGCACGACGCGCTGTTCAGCGGCCGCGGCGGCGCCGACCTGCTGTTGCCGCGCGTCGATCTCGGTGCGCTGTTTCCCGATGCCGCGCTCGGCTGGCTCGCAGCGCATGGCGCCGCGCTGCGCATCGGCGAGCGCGCGCGCGCCATCGCGCGCGACGACGCCGGCGCATGGCGCGTCGACGGCGCCGCCTTCGACGAAGTCGTGCTCGCCGGCGCGCCCTGGGACGCCGCGCGGCTGGTGCGCGCCAGCGGCGAGCCGGCGGCACGCTGGTGCGAAACCACCGAGGCCCTGCGCTTCGAGGCCATCGCCACGGTCTACGTGCGCGGCGCTGCGCCGCTCGCGGCACCGATGCTTGCGCTGCGCAGCGATCCCGCATCGGCGCCGGCGCAGTTCGTGTTCGACCGCGGCCAGCTCGGCGGCCCCGCGGGCGTGCTGGCCTTCGTCGTGAGCGCCAACGAGGCGCCGCGCGACAGGCTCGAGGTGCAGGTGCTCGCGCAGGCAGCGGTTCAGCTCGGGCAGACGGGGCTTTCGGTCGTGCAGACCGTGGTCGAGAAGCGCGCCACCTTCGCCTGCACACCCGCGCTCGCGCGGCCGCCCATGTGCATCGCACCGGGCCTGCAGGCCTGCGGCGACTACACCGAAGGCCCCTACCCTGCTACGCTCGAAGGCGCAGTCCGCAGCGGGCTGGCCGCCGCCAAGGCACTTGAGAAGCTGTGACCCATGACCCCACTGCGATACCTCGATTTCGACTACAGCGAAGACACCGAAGGCCACGGCAACTTCGACGCCATGGCCACCACAGCGCCCGCCCAGACGCGCGAGGTGCTCGCCGAGGTGGCGCAGGTGCTGGCCTGGGCGAATGCCACTTTCCCCGATGCGCGCGGCGCGCTCGACGATGGCGCCACCTGGGACTTCGACCTGCAGCAGACCCGCGAAGCGCCCGACGAAGAACTCGACACGATCACCTTCTCGCTCGGCGGCACCGAGGCGTTCTGCGCCGCACTGCGCGCGCACTTCGGCCTCGACTGACGCCCTCCCCGTTCACGGAGAAAAAAAAACATGGTCACCTGCTACCTGCGCTACATCGTCGATCCCTCCAAGCTGAAGGAATTCGAGCACTACGGCAAGCTGTGGATTCCGCTGGTCGAGAAGTTCGGCGGCCAGCACCACGGCTACTTCCTGCCGTCGGAAGGCGCGAACAACGTGGCGCTCGCGATGTTCAGCTTTCCGAGCCTGGCGCGCTACGAGCAGTACCGCGCCGA
>CAMLCW010000491.1 GCA_946478645.1 uncultured Variovorax sp. | reverse complement strand
ATGCCGACGCCTTCAAGAAGGACGAGCTGAAGGTCGCGCTCGGCCTGCATGCGCGCTCCACGCGCTACCTCGAGGCCGTGGCCGCGGGCCATCCGCGTCACGACCTCGACGGCAACGTGGTGGAGCCGGTCGCGCCCGAGCATGTGCACCACGCGATCCTCGAACTGCACCGGCGCCGCGCGCAGCGCAACCCGGGCGAAGACCTGCGCCCGCAGTTGGTGGCGCGCATCGCGCGCGCGGTCGAAGCCTCGGGCCTCGACCGCGAAGCCTATGCCGTGCTGGTGCGCTCGCGCGACGAGGACACCAATGCGGTGCTCGACGAGGCGCTGGCCGAACTCGCGCGCCAGGCCGCCAAGCGCGAGGCGCTGCTGCGCGCCTACGAGGCGAGCGGCCGCGACAGCGAACAGGCGTTCGCCGAGATGTACGGCATGGACGCCAAGGAAGTGGCCGCCACGCTGGCACGCGCGCGCTCCGAGCGGCAGCCGGCGGCGCCCGCAGCCGCGTAACCGCCGCGCCGATCGCAACGCAAAAAGCAAAAAAGCCGCCACGGCGAACCGTGGCGGCTTTTTTGCGTTGGCGGTCCGGCAGGCTCAGCGCGCGTTCTGCAGCGCCGCAATGCGCTCCTCGATCGGCGGGTGCGTGGCAAACAGCTTGCCGATGCTGCCCGTGATGCCCATGGCCTCGACCGCCTTCGGCAGTTCACCGGCCGGCAGGCCGCCCAGGCGCGCGAGCGCATTGACCATCGGCTGGCGGTTGCCCATCAGCGCGGCGGCGCCGGCATCGGCGCGGAACTCGCGCTGGCGCGAGAACCAGGCCACCACGATCGCGGCCGCGAAGCCCAGCACGATGTCGAGCACGATCGTGCTCACGTAGTAGCCGATGCCCGGGCCCGACGAACGGTCGTCGCCGCGGCGCAGGAAGCTGTCGACCGCATAGCCGATCACGCGCGAGAGGAACACCACGAAGGTGTTCATCACGCCCTGGATCAGCGTCATCGTGACCATGTCGCCGTTGGCGATGTGCGCCACCTCGTGGCCGATGACGGCCTCGACCTCTTCGCGCGTCATGCCCTGCAGCAGGCCGGTGGACACCGCCACGAGCGACGAGTTCTTGAACGCGCCGGTGGCGAAGGCGTTGGGCTCGCCCTCGAAGATGCCGACCTCGGGCATGCCGATGCCGGCCTTGTCGGCGAACTTGCGCACCGTGCCGACGATCCAGGCCTCGTCGGGCGTCTGGGGGTTGTCGATCATGTGCAGCTTGGTCGTCCACTTGGCCATGGGCTTGCTGATCAGGAGCGAGATGATCGCGCCGCCGAAGCCCATGATCAGCGCGAAGCCGAGCAGCGCCGTCAGGTTGAGCCCGTTGGCCGTCAGATAGCGGTTGACGCCGAGCAGGCTCGCGACGATGCCGAGCACCGCGACGACCATCACGTTGGTCAGGACGAACAGAACAATACGTTTCAAGTTGGATTCTCCGTGGGGAATGCTTCCGCCTAGATGAGGGCCCCGCGGCCCTCTTCAAGCCGTGCGGCATCGGCCGTCGAAGTCTTGTGGTTGTTCTGGCGGACGGCTGTCACCGCGGGCTGCGGGTAGAGCGATGATAGGAGCAAAAGTTCTACGAACCGTGGCGGAAGACCTTCGGATCGTCGTAGAAATCGGCCGATTCGTTCGCGGCGCACCAGCCCGGGATGCCGAGCACCGGCAGCGGCGCGAACGGCTTACAGGCGAGCCACGGCGCATCGAGGCTGCGCGCCAGGGCGGCATCGTGCATCGGCCCGGCATGCGCGCGCCGCCCCGGCGGCAGCCGCAGCACATGCGCCGTGGCGGCCTTGCGCGGGGCGACCAGCTTTTCGAGCAGCGCATGGCCGAACACCACCAGCCGCGCGTCGGACCACAGCGCGCGCCGCGCGACGAACAGCGTGTGCCAGTCGCGCGCCAGCAGCGCGTCCCAGAGCGGCGCGGGCGCGTCGAGCAGCGCACCGTTCTCGTCGAACAGCGTCAGCGCATCGCGCAGCGGCCCGCGCGTGGCGCCGATGCCGCGCTCGGCGATCTCGGCCGCCTGCAATGCGTTGAGGCGGCGCTTGGTTTCGGGGAAGGCCAGCCAGACGATCCCGTTGAAGAAGTCGTGGACGTTGTCGCGCGTGGGCACGGTGCGGGTTTCGAAGATGTGGGCTTCGTACGCCTGGCCCGCTGGCAGCGCCGACTGCGCGACGAAAGCGGGCGTTCGGCCCGCGCTGGCCAACGGCTGCAGCGCCTCGGCGACCGAAGCGCCGGCTGCGGCCGCGTGTGCCGCCGACTCGCCGATGGCGCGATAGGGCGCGAGCCAGGGCTGCGCCCAGTCGATCGCCGCCAGGCTCAAGGCGCGGGCGCCCCGGTCCAGCGGATGCGGTCGGGGTGCTGCAGCACGGCGAATTCGTCGGGGAGCTTGTCGAACAGCTTGAGCGAGCTGCCATGCTTGCCGAGCAGGCCCGCAGCGCGCAGCGCCTGGGCCACGTCGTTGAGCGGCACGTCGGCGCCGCTGAGCAGCGCCGGTGCGGCGCGCAGGATGAACTCGGCGGCTTCGGACACCGGCGGCGCCGGTGCGGGCTCTGCGGCGGCCGCCTTGGCGACCTTGCGCGCGGGGGCCTTGGCGGCGGTCTTGGCGGCCTTTGCGGTCTTGGCAGCCGGCGTGGCGGCAGACCTGGCCGGCGTGCGCTTGGCCGCCGCCTTCTTCGCCGTGGCCGCCGTGCGCGGCGCGGCCGGCGCACCCTGGTGGCGCAGGTCGGTGAACGCGTCGTAGACCGCCACCGTCTCTTCGCCCGTCTTGCCCTGCTGGCCGAGGCCGCAGACGCGGCAGCCCTTCTCGCGCAGGCGGATCACGAGCGGCGCGAAATCGGAATCGGACGACACCAGCACCACCACGTCGGGCCGCTCGGCCATCACGAGGTCGATCGCGTCGACCGCGAGCGCGATGTCGGTGCTGTTCTTGCCGGCCGAGAGATTGACCATCGGGCGCACCGACAGCCGCTTGAAGAGCGCCTGCTGCTTGAGCGCGGTCTCGGCGTTGCAGTAGGCGCGGCGCACGTGCGCGGCGCCGTGCTCGGCCAGCGTGTGCTGCACGGCCTGCTCGATCACGTCGGCCGACACATTGTCGGCGTCGATCAGCAGCATCACCCGA
>CAMLCW010000490.1 GCA_946478645.1 uncultured Variovorax sp. | reverse complement strand
GTGACCCACTTGCCGTTGGTGCCCAGGGCCCAGTCGCGCATGTGGTCGATGGCGGCGTTGGCGGCCGAGGCGGCCGACGAGAGGCCGCGGGCCTCGATGATGGCCGCGCCGCGCTTGCCCACGGTCGGCAGGAACACGTTGGCGTTCCATTCCTGGTCGTTGATCATCTTGGCCACGCTCTCGCCCTTGATGGTGGCGAAGCGGTAGTCGGCATACATCGTGGGCGAGTGGTTGCCCCAGACGGTGAGCTTCTCGATGTCGGCCACGGCCTTGCCGGTCTTGGCGGCGATCTGGCTGGCGGCGCGGTTGTGGTCGAGGCGCAGCATGGCGGTGAAGTTCTTGCGCGGCAGGTCGGGCGCGCTCTTCATGGCGATGTAGGCGTTGGTGTTGGCCGGGTTGCCGACCACGAGCACCTTGACGTTGCGGCTCGCCACGGCGTTCAGGGCCTTGCCCTGGGCGGTGAAGATGGCGCCGTTGACGGCCAGCAGCTCGGCGCGCTCCATGCCCGGGCCGCGCGGACGCGAACCCACGAGCAGTGCGTAGTCGGCGTCCTTGAAAGCGGTCATCGGGTCGCCGTGGGCTTCCATGCCGGCCAGCAGCGGGAACGCGCAGTCGTCGAGCTCCATCATCACGCCCTTGAGCGCCTTCTGGGCCTTTTCATCGGGGATCTCGAGCAGCTGGAGGATGACCGGCTGGTCCTTGCCGAGCATTTCGCCCGACGCGATACGGAACAACAGGGCGTAACCGATTTGACCGGCGGCACCGGTGACGGCAACGCGGACGGGCTTTTTGCTCATGGGAAGACTCCAGAAGATGGTGAAACGGTAGGGGCGGGCGCGTGGAGACGCCAGGCTTCCTGCGGGGCGGGCGTTCGTCCGCGGCGCAGGCCGGCCCGCATTTTAAGCCGATTCGATTCGCCTCGTCTTATGTCTTATATAAGATATGCTCCACGGTTGCCGCCACGGCGCACCCACCGCTGCCATGAATGCCCCCTCCGTCCTCGACGATTCCGCGACGCCGTCCTTCAGCCCGCTCTACCAGCAGATCAAGACGCTGATCCTGCAGAGCCTGCAGGCCGGCGAATGGAAGCCGGGCGAACCGATCCCGAGCGAGATGGACCTGGCGGTGCGCTTTCGGGTGAGCCAGGGCACGGTGCGCAAGGCCATCGACGAGCTCGCGGCCGAAAACCTCGTGGTGCGGCGCCAGGGCAAGGGCACCTTCGTCGCCACGCACGCCGAGCAGCATGTGCAGTACCGCTTCCTCAAGCTCGTGCCCGATGCCGGCAGCCCGGCCGCCGAAGGGCCTGCCGAGCGCACCATCGTCGACTGCCGCCGCCAGCGCGCCTCGGCCGACGTGGCGCGCGCGCTGGGCCTGCGCACCGGCGACGCGGTGCTGCAGGTGCGGCGCGTGCTGGCTTACGGGGGTGTGCCGACGATCCTCGAAGACCTCTGGCTGCCGGGCGCCCCGTTCAAGGGCCTGACGGCCGAACGGCTGCGCGCGTGGCCCGGGCCGATGTACGCGATGTTCGAAACCGAGTTCGGTGTGCGCATGGTGCGCGCCGAAGAGAAGATCCGGGCCGTGCTGCCCGATGCCGACCAGGCCGCGCTGCTCGACGTGGCGCCGCAGACGCCGCTGCTGAGCGTGGAGCGCCTGGCGCACACCTACCACGACACGCCGATGGAACTGCGCCGCGGGCTCTACCGCACCGACACGCACCACTACCGCAACCAGCTGGGCTGAGAAGATGCCCGGCACATTCCACACCGCATCCGGATCGGACCGCATTGCAGCGCCGGCGCACAGGGTTCACCATGCGTCGAAGCCGGGAGCATCCGACTGCCGCACTGCGACGACGCGGACCCCGCCGCCGGACAATGGTGCATTGCAATAGAATTTTGCGTCGTTTGCATTCCGCAGAAGAAACAACAGCGTTCGCTCTCAGAACAAGCCACCAAGCCACGAAAGCCACTCCCCCATGACAGAGCTTGCAACTCCCCCCCGGACACCGCGCCGCGAGTTCCGCAACATCAACGCCTTCACCGATCTCACGACCTACCGGCTGCCGCCCGCCGGCATCGTGTCGATCCTGCACCGCGTGAGCGGTGTGCTGATGTTCCTGCTGATGCCGTTCATCATCTGGATGTTCGACACCTCGCTGTCGTCGGACTACTCGTTCGCCAGGTTCAAGGCCGCCTTCAACAGCGGCCTTGGTTTCGTTCCGGGCTGGTTTTTCAAGCTGGTCGCGCTGGCGCTGATCTGGGCCTACCTGCACCACTTCATCGCCGGCCTGCGCCACCTCTGGATGGACGTGAGCCACAAGGCCGTGACCAAGGAGTTCGGCCACAGCTCGGCCCTGGTCACGCTGGTCCTGAGCATCCTGCTCACCGTGGTGCTCGGCGCCAAGCTGTTCGGCCTGTACTGAGAAGGAGCCAGAAACCATGTCTGTGAACTACGGCTCCAAGCGCATCGTCGTCGGCGCACATTACGGTCTTCGCGACTGGCTCAGCCAGCGCATCACGGGCGGCCTGATGGCGCTCTTCACGATCGTGCTGCTCGCGCAGCTGATCTTCTCGCGCGGCCCGATCGGCTACGACCTCTGGGCCGGCATCTTCGCCGCGCAATGGATGAAGGTGCTGACCTTCTCGGTGATCGCCGCCCTGCTCTACCACGTGTGGGTGGGCATGCGCGACGTGTGGATGGACTACATCCAGCCGGTCGGCATCCGCCTGGCCCTGCAAATTTTCACCATCGTCTGGCTTGTCGGTTGTGCGGGTTGGGCCATTCAAGTGCTTTGGAAAATCTGACGACGCGATCCCCACCATGACCTACACAAAAGAACAAATCACCAAGCGCAAGTTCGACGTCGTGATCGTCGGTGCCGGCGGTTCCGGCATGCGCGCCTCGCTGCAGCTCGCCCGTGCCGGCCTCAACGTGGCCGTGCTCTCGAAGGTGTTCCCGACCCGCTCGCACACCGTCGCCGCCCAGGGCGGCGTGGGCGCCTCGCTCGGCAACATGAGCGAGGACAACTGGCACTATCACTTCTACGACACGATCAAGGGCTCCGACTGGCTCGGCGACCAGGACGCGATCGAGTACATGTGCCGCGAAGCCCCGAAGGTGGTGTACGAGCTCGAGCACTTCGGCATGCCTTTCGACCGCAA
>CAMLCW010000489.1 GCA_946478645.1 uncultured Variovorax sp. | reverse complement strand
AGAACCTGAACGACAGCGGCGTGAAGGTCGTGGTCGGCCTGCGCAAGGGCGGCGCGTCGTGGGACAAGGTCGGCAAGGCCGGCCTCCAGGTCGCTGAAGTCGCCGACGCGGTGAAGTCGGCCGACGTGGTCATGATCCTGCTGCCCGACGAGCAGATCGCCAACGTCTACAAGAACGACGTCGCGCCGCACATCAAGGAAGGCGCTTCGCTGGTCTTCGCGCACGGCTTCAACGTGCACTACGGCTTCGTGCAGCCGCGCGCCGACCTCGACGTGTGGATGGTCGCTCCCAAGGCGCCGGGCCACACCGTGCGCAGCACCTACACCCAAGGCGGCGGCGTGCCCCACCTCGTGGCCGTGCACCAGGACAAGAGCGGCAAGGCGCGCGACCTCGCATTGAGCTACGCCACGGCCAACGGCGGCGGCAAGGCCGGCATCATCGAGACCAACTTCCGCGAAGAAACCGAGACCGACCTGTTCGGCGAGCAAGCGGTTCTGTGCGGCGGCACGGTCGAGCTGATCAAGGCGGGCTTCGAAACGCTGGTGGAAGCCGGCTATGCGCCCGAGATGGCTTACTTCGAATGCCTGCATGAGCTCAAGCTGATCGTCGACCTGATCTATGAAGGCGGCATCGCCAACATGAACTACTCGATCTCGAACAACGCCGAATACGGCGAGTACGTCACCGGTCCGCGCATCGTGACCGACGAGACCAAGAAGGTCATGAAGCAGGTGCTGCGCGACATCCAGACCGGCGAATACGCCAAGAGCTTCGTGCTCGAAGCCGCTGCCGGCCAGCCCGCGCTGATCAGCCGCCGGCGCCTGAATGCCGAGCACCAGATCGAAGTCGTCGGTGAGAAGCTGCGCGCGATGATGCCCTGGATCAAGAAGAACAAGCTGGTCGACCAAACCCGTAACTGAGCCCACCCCCAGGCTGGATCAGAAAGGCTGCCGATGTTCGGCGGCCTTTCTTTTTTTTGGGCTCGGGAGCGCCGGTAACGCTGAACTACACTTTGTCCCCATGCATGACGACACGCCCCTGATGCCCCTCGAGCCGAAGAAGCGGCGCAAAGGCATCTACATCCTGCCGAACCTGTTCACGCTCGCGGCGCTGTTCGGCGGCTTCTATTCGGTCGTGATGGCGATGAACGCACGCTTCGACCTTGCGGCGCTCGGCGTGTTCGCGGCCATGATCCTCGACAGCCTCGACGGCCGCGTGGCGCGCATGACCAACACGCAAAGCGCGTTCGGCGAGCAGATGGATTCGCTGTCGGACATGGTGTCGTTCGGCGCGGCGCCGGCGCTGATCGCTTACGAGTGGTCGCTCAAGGGGCTGGGCCGCTGGGGCTGGATCGCGGCCTTCGTGTACTGCGCCTGCGCGGCGCTGCGGCTCGCGCGCTTCAACGTCAACACGGGCGTGGTCGACAAGCGATGGTTCCAGGGGCTTCCCTCGCCGGCGGCGGCCGCGCTGGTGGCGGGCTTCATCTGGCTCATGACCGAATGGGGAAAGCGCGGCGGCGAGGTGCTGTACCTCTCGTGGACCCAGATCACATGGATCACCTTTGCCTTCACGCTCTATGCGGGCCTGTCGATGGTGACCAATGCGCCGTTCTACAGCTTCAAGGACGTCCAGATGAAGAAGAGCGTGCCGTTCGCGGTGATCGTGCTCATCGCGCTCGGCATCGCGGTCATCAACATCCATCCGCCGACGGTGCTGTTCGGCTTGTTCGTGGCCTACGGCCTGAGCGGCTACGCGGTCTATGCATGGCGCAAGGCCAAGGGCCAGCCCGCGAGCGTCATCAGCACCTCGACCGAAGAGCCCGACGAGCGCGGCTTGCATAACTGATGCGGGCTTGTGCTACATTCGCAATCCTCATGACCAAGATTTCGCTGCTGGCCCTACTAGCCCTCCCTCACGGGCGGAGACGGTAGCGCACGCGCAAATCCCTCACCACGGCCCGTTCGCACCAGCAACGGGCCGTTTGTCTTTTGGGGTTGCTGGTTGATTGCCAACCACACAGAGAAATCGACATGCTCAAGCAACCTCAAGCCAAATACCGCGCATTCGCCCCGATCGGCCTCAAGGACCGCACCTGGCCCGATGCGGTGCTGACCAAGGCCCCGATCTGGCTGTCGACCGACCTGCGCGATGGCAACCAGGCATTGGTCGAGCCGATGGACATCGCGCGCAAGATGCGCATGTTCGAGACGCTCGTGGCGATCGGCTTCAAGGAGATTGAGGTGGGCTTTCCGTCGGCGTCGCAGGTCGAGTTCGACTTCGTGCGCAAGCTCATCGAGGAAGACCGCATTCCCGACGACGTCACGATCCAGGTGCTGACGCAGGCGCGCGACCATCTGATCGAACGCACCTTCGAATCGCTCAAGGGCGCGCCGCGCGCGATCGTCCATCTCTACAACGCCGTCGCGCCGGTGATGCGCCGCGTGGTGCTCGGCATGGACGAAGACCAGATCGTGGAACTCGCCAGCAGCCATGCGCGCATGTTCAACGGCCTTGCCGCGCAGCAGCCGGGCACGCGATGGACCTTCCAGTATTCGCCCGAGATGTTCTCGGGCACCGACGTGGCGTTCTCCAAGCGCGTGGTCGATGCGGTGACGGAGGTCTGGGCACCGACGCCCGAGCGCAAGTGCATCGTCAACCTGCCTACCACCGTCGAGCATTCGACGCCGAACATCTTCGCCGACATGATCGAATGGATGCACCGCAACCTCGCGCGCCGCGATTCGATCGTGCTGTGCGTGCATCCGCACAATGACCGCGGCACCGGCACGGCCGCCGGCGAACTCGCGCTGATGGCGGGTGCCGAGCGCATCGAGGGCTGCCTGTTCGGCAATGGCGAGCGCACCGGCAACCTCGACCTCGTCAACGTCGCGCTCAACCTCTATACGCAGGGCGTGTCGCCGAACCTCGACTTCTCGAACATCGACGAGATCCGCGCGACCGTCGAGCACTGCAACCAGATCCCGGTGCATCCGCGCCATCCCTATGTCGGCGACCTGGTCTACACCTCGTTCTCGGGTTCGCACCAGGACGCGATCAAGAAGGCCTTCGCCGCACGCAAGGAGGGCGACATCTGGGAGATTCCGTACCTGCCCATCGATCCCAAGGACGTGGGCCGCAGCTACGAGGCGGTGATCCGCGTCAACAGCCAGTCGGGCAAGGGCGG
>CAMLCW010000488.1 GCA_946478645.1 uncultured Variovorax sp. | reverse complement strand
ACGAGCCCGGTGAGCGCGCAAAGCAGCGCGAAGAGCACGAGCGCGGGACGAACGATGTTGTGGTTGTTCATGATGAAGAACGCCTCAGACGAAGTGGACGGCCGCGAGCAGCCAATCGATCAGCTTGATGCCGATGAAGGGAACCACGAGCCCGCCAAGGCCGTAGATCGCCAGGTTGCGCCGCAGCAGCGCAGCCGCGCCGACGGGCCGGTAGCGCACGCCACGCAGCGCCAGCGGTATCAGGAACACGATCACCAGCGCATTGAAGATCACCGCCGACAGCACGGCCGACGACGGGCTCGCGAGCCGCATCACGTTGAGCGCGCCGAGCTGCGGGTAGGTCGAGACGAAGATCGCCGGAATGATCGCGAAGTACTTCGCCACGTCGTTCGCGATCGAGAAGGTGGTGAGTGCGCCGCGCGTCATCAACAGCGCCTTGCCGGTCTCCACCACTTCGAGCAGCTTGGTCGGATTCGAGTCCAGGTCGACCATGTTGCCGGCCTCCTTCGCGGCCTGCGTGCCGCTGCCCATGGCCACCGCGACGTCGGCCTGCGCGAGCGCGGGCGCATCGTTGGTGCCGTCGCCGGTCATGGCCACGAGCCGGCCTTCGGACTGGTACTTGCGGATCAGCGCGAGCTTGTCCTCGGGCGTGGCTTCGGCAAGGAAGTCGTCCACGCCGGCCTCGGCCGCGATGGCGGCGGCCGTGAGCCGGTTGTCGCCCGTGATCATCACGGTGCGGATGCCCATGCGGCGCAGCTCGGCGAAGCGGTCCTTGATGCCGGTCTTGACGATGTCCTTGAGCTCGACCACGCCGAGCACCCGGTCGCCCTCGGCCACGGCGAGCGGCGTGCTGCCGCGCCGGGCGGCCTCGTCGGCGGCGCGCAGCACCTCGGGCGGCACGCGCCCGCCGAGCGCCTCGACATGCCGGCGCACCGCGTCGACCGCGCCCTTGCGCAGCAGAACCGCATCGGCGTCGAGGCTGTTCGGCGCGGCCGGGAGGTCGACGCCGCTCATGCGGGTCTGCGCGGTGAACGGAATGAAGCGCGCGCCCTCCGCATCCACGCTGCCGAGCCCTTCGCGCCGTGCCAGCTCGACGATGCTGCGCCCCTCGGGCGTTTCGTCGGCCAGCGAAGCCAGCATGGCGGCGCGCGCGAGCCGCGCCTTGGTCAGGCCCGGCGCGGGCAGGAAGGCGCTGGCCTGGCGGTTGCCGTGCGTGATGGTGCCGGTCTTGTCGAGCAGCAGCACGTCGACGTCGCCGGCGGCCTCGACCGCGCGGCCCGACGTGGCGATCACGTTGGCCTGCATCATGCGGCTCATGCCCGCCACGCCCACGGCCGAGAGCAGCCCGCCGATGGTGGTCGGGATCAGGCACACCAGCAGCGCCACCAGTGCGGTGAGCGACACCACCGTGCCCGCGCCCGCGGCCTCGACGCTGAAGACCGAGAACGGCAGCAGCGTGACCGTGACCATGAGGAACACCAGCGTGAGCGCCACCAGCAGGATCGTCAGCGCGATCTCATTGGGCGTCTTTTGGCGCCGCGCGGACTCGACCATGCCGATCATGCGGTCGAGGAACGATTCGCCGGGGTCCACCGCGATGCGCACCACGAGCCAGTCGGACAGCACGCGCGTGCCGCCGGTCACGGCCGAGAAGTCGCCGCCCGATTCGCGCACCACGGGCGCCGATTCGCCCGTGATGGCGCTCTCGTCGACCGAGGCCACGCCTTCGATCACCTCGCCGTCGAGCGGGACCACGTCGCCTGCTTCCACCAGCACGACGTCGCCCTTGCGCAGGTTCGGCGCCTGCTCGGGCAGCCACGCGCTGCCATGCTGCGGCGCCTGCAGCTTCTTGGCCCAGGTGTCCTTGCGCAAGCCCCGCAGCGAAGCCGCCTGCGCCTTGCTGCGGCCTTCGGCCAGCGCCTCGGCGAAGTTGGCGAACAGCACCGTGAACCACAGCCACACCGTGATGGCCAGCACGAAGCCGGGCGACATGCCGGTGTCGCCCGGAAAGCCCAGCGCGTGCACCCAGAGCAGTGCCGTGAGGATGCTGCCGACGTAGACGATGAACATCACCGGGTTGCGCCATTGCACGCGCGGGTCGAGCTTGGCGAAGGCGCCCCACAGCGCGGGCTTCAGCAGCGCCGCATCGAACAGGGAGAGAGCGGAAGTCATGGTGTGCCTCATTTCCAGAGCATGAGGTGCTCGACCACCGGACCGAGGGCCAGCGCCGGCACGTAGTTGAGCAGGCCGACCAGCAGCACCGTGCCGATCAGCAGAAAGACGAACAGCGGCCCGTGCGTGGGCAGCGTGCCGGCCGTCGCCGGCAGGCGCTTGCGGCCCGCGAGCGAACCCGCGATGGCCAGCACCGCCACGATCACCGCAAAGCGTCCGAGCCACATCGCCAGGCCGAGCAGCGCGTTGTAGAACGGCGTGTTGGCCGAGAGCCCCGCGAACGCGCTGCCGTTGTTGTTGGCGGCCGAGCTCAGCGCATAGAGCACTTCGGAGAAACCGTGCGCGCCCGGGTTGGCGATGCCGGCCCGGCCCGCGTCCGCCAGCACCGCCACCGCGGTGCCCGCAAGCACCAGCACCGGCGTCACGAGGATGGCGATGGCGATCAGCTTCATCTCGCGCACCTCGATCTTCTTGCCGATGTACTCGGGCGTGCGCCCGATCATCAGCCCCGCGATGAACACTGCGAGCATCGCGAACACCAGCATGCCGTAGAGGCCGCTGCCGACGCCGCCGAACACCACCTCGCCGAGCTGCATCAGCACCATCGGCACCATGCCGCCGAGCGGCGTGAACGCGTCGTGCATCGCGATCACCGCGCCGCACGAGGCGGCCGTGGTCACGGCCGCGAACAGTGCCGAGGCGTCGATGCCGAAGCGCACTTCCTTGCCTTCCATGTTGCCGCCCGCCTGCAGCGCGCTTGCCGCCTGGTCGATGCCGAGCGGCCCGAAGAGCGGATTGCCGGCCTGCTCGGCATGCACCACGGCCACCACCGCGACCACGAACATCGCCGTCATCGCCGCGAGCACCGCCCAGCCCTGGCGGATGTCGCCCACCACGCGGCCGAACGCGAAGCAAAGCCCCGCGGGGATCAGGAAGATCGCGATCATCTGCAGCAGGTTCGCGAGCGCGGTCGGGTTCTCGAACGGATGCGCCGAGTTGGCATTGAAGAAGCCG
>CAMLCW010000487.1 GCA_946478645.1 uncultured Variovorax sp. | reverse complement strand
CTTGCGGCGCTTGTAGTGCTTGAGCGCGCGGAAGCTCCTGGCTTCGCCCGCGCCGCCCACGCCGAGGTAGAACTCGCGCACGTCGGCGTCGGCAGCGAGCCGCTCGGCGCTGCCGTCGATCACGATCTTGCCGTTCTCCATGATGTAGCCGCTGTCGGCCACCGCCAGCGCGAGGCTCGCGTTCTGCTCGACCAGCAGCATCGACACGCCGCGCTCGGCGTTGATGCGCGCGATGATGCCGAAAATCTCTTCCACCAGCTTGGGCGAGAGGCCCAGCGAAGGCTCGTCGAGCAGGATCAGCTTGGGCTCGGCCACCAGCGCGCGGCCGATCGCGAGCATCTGCTGCTCGCCGCCCGAGAGATAGCCCGCAAGTCCTTTGCGCCGCTCGTGCAGGCGCGGAAAGTAGCTGTAGACCGCGTCGAAGTCGCGCGCCTGCGCGTCGCGGCCGACGCGTGCATAGGTGGCGGCCACCAGGTTTTCCTCGACGGTCAGGTCCTCGAACACGCGGCGGCCCTCCATCACATGCGCAAGGCCGCGCCGCACCAGCTGCTGCGGCGCGAGCCGCTCGGTGGGCTGGCCGTCGAAGGCGATGCGGCCGGCCTCGAGCGCGCCGTCCTCGAGCGGCAGCAGGCCCGAGATCGCCTTCAGCGTGGTCGACTTGCCCGCGCCGTTGCTGCCGAGCAGCGCCACGATCTGCCCGCGCGGCACGGCCAGCGACAGGCCGCGCAGCACCTGCACGACCTTGTTGTAGACCACCTCGACGTTGTTGACCTCGAGGATGTTCATGGCTCGCCGCCGGTTGCGCTCATGGCCGCTCTTTCACTCGTTCACTCACTTGTCGAGCGAAATCCAGTCCGACGCCGGCACCATCTTCTGCGCCTTCATGTCGGCGCGGTAGACGCGGCCCACCGGGATCGAGTTGCCCTTGATGGTGATCGGCACGCCGATCAGGCCGCCGGTGTCGAAGTCCTTGATGCTGTTGAGCGCGGCCTTCAGGTTCTTGCCGTCGAGCGGCTTGCCGGCATCGAGCGTGCGCTTGGCGGCCTCGGTGAACAGCATCGCCGTGAGAAAGCCTTGCGTGTACGCGGTGCTCTGGTATTCGGGGCGCATCGCACGGATCTTCTCGAGCATCGGCGCCTTGGCCGCGGTGTCGTAGTAGTAGCGGTAGGGCATCACGCCCATGAAGCCGTCGCCGGCTTCGCCCATCTTCATGACGGTGGAGCTGTCCATGGTCCAGAAGGTGCCCATCCATTTGCTGGTCATGCCCATCTGCTTGCCCTGCTGCACGAACTCGGGAATCGGCGCGAGGATGTAGCCATGGAAGATGGTGTAGTCGGGCGCGGCGCGGCGCAGCTTGATCACCTCGGTCGACACGTCGACGCTGCCGGCCGGCGTCATGATCTTCACGGGCACCGTGAGGCCCAGCTTCTTCGCGGCCGCCTCGCTGGCTTCGATCGGGTCGCGGCCGAACTCGGAATCCGAATAGACGAACGCCACCTTCGCGCCGGGCTTCTCCTTGGCGATGTGGCGCAGCAGGATGCCGATCATCTCGGTGTAGTCGGGCCCCACCAGGAACTGGTTCGGGTACTTGGCCGGGTCGTTGAGCTCGGAGGCGAACGAGGCGCCGGCCATCAGGATCTGGCCGCTGCGGTCGAGCTCGGGATTGATGGTCTTCGAGAACCCCGTCGAGTCGCCGTAGTAGAGGTTGACCTTGTTCTGGCTCGTGATCTTCTTGAAGGCGGCCACCGAGACGTCGACCTTGTAGCCCGTGTCCTCGGGCACGTAGCGCAGCTTGCGGCCCTTGATGCCGCCCGCGTCGTTGACGATCTTCACGTAGTCGGCAATGCCGGCGTTGATGCCGATGCCCGCGAACGCGAACACGCCGGTCATCGGGATCGAGCCGCCGATGACGATGTCGTCGCCGGCGCCTTGCGCATGCACGGCCAGCGGTGCGGCGAGTGCGGCCGCGGCGGCCACGATGAGTTCGCGGCGGCGCAGGGCCGAGGGGGTCTGCTTTTTGTCGGATGCCATGTTCGTCTCCTTGTCAGTTCTTGAAGGGCCACAGATGAAAGAAACGGCGGATGCGCCGCCACACTTCGGCGAGCCCGTGCGGCTCGAACACCAGGAAGCCGACGATCAGCAGGCCGAAGACGACCGTGCGCACCGGCGAGAGGAAGACGGTCATCTCGTGCCCGCCCGGCAGCAGGTCGAACACCAGCTTGAGCAGCTCGGGGACCATGGTCATGAACACAGCGCCGAGGATGCCGCCCAGGATCGAGCCCATGCCGCCGACGATGATCGCGGCCAGGAAGAAGATCGACATCAGGAGTGGAAAGCTCTCGGGCGTGACGACGCGGAAGAAGTAGGCCCACAAGCCGCCGGCCACGCCGGCATAGAACGACGACAGGCCGAACGAGAGCAGCTTGTAGCGCAAGAGCGGAATGCCGAGCACCTCGGCCGAGATGTCGCGGTCGCGAATGGCAATGAAGGCGCGGCCCACGCGCGTGCGAAAGAGGTTGGCCGCGCCGAGCAGCATGAGCAGGGTGATCGGCACGATGAGCCAGTAGAGGCGAAACGAGGTGTCGAGCGAAAAGCCGAAGATCCGCGCCGGCGGCAGCGAGAGGCCCGAGGTGCCGCCGGTGAGCGTGAGGTTGGCAAAGAGGAAGTGCGCAATGAACGAGGCCGCGATGGTGGCGATGGCCAGGTAGAGGCCTTTCACCCGCAGCGACGGAATGCCCACGATCAGACCGCCGACCATCGCGACCACGCCGCCCGCGAGGATGTTGAGCAGGAACGGCGTGCCGAAGCGGATCTGCAGGATGGCGACGGTGTAGGCGCCCAAGCCCATGAACGCGGCCTGGCCCATGCTGACCAGACCGGTGTAGCCGGTCAGGATGTTGAGGCCGGTGGCGCTCGCGACGTTGATGGCGACGAGGCAGGCGAGGTACAGCCAGTAGGCGTCGGCCATGAATGGAAACAGCACGAGCAGCGCGGCACCGATGGCGAGCCAGGTCTTCTGGGTGCGCGAGTCGAACAGCGCGGCGTCGGCGGTGTAGCTTTGCTTGAGGGTGCCTATGCGCATGTGTTTTCCCTCTGTTCTTGTTCTTGGCGGTGTCGTTCTTGGCGCCGCGGTCCAGGGCGCGTGCCCAGGCCACCGGGTACTCCCCTCCGCGAATGTCCCCCGCC
>CAMLCW010000486.1 GCA_946478645.1 uncultured Variovorax sp. | reverse complement strand
ACGGGCGCCTTGCAGCCAGCCCCAAGGCGGGCCAACGCGATCCCCGTAAATAGGGCGAACAGGCCCTAACCGCCCTCCCCGCCGCGGCGGTCCGAACCTCAGCCGTTCTTGCGGTGCACCGATTCGGCCTCGACGATCTGGTGCAGCACCTTGCCGGGGTCGATGCGCTCGGTCAGCGCCCGGACTTCACCGTGGCTTTCGGACGGCAGGTCCATCTTCTCGGCCATGCGGGTGACCAGGCGCAGCAGCGCGGTCATCTCGCGCTCGTTCAGCAGGTCGATCTGCAGGTCGAGGTGGTGCCGCCGTTCGTTTTCCTCGGCCGACATGTTCTGGCTGATCAGGATCAGGATCGCCAGCACGATGGCCTCGATCGACACCATGAACAGCAGGAAGGTGAAGGGATAGGGGTCGACGGGCCAGACCCATTGGTTGAGCGCGATCCAGGCGGCGAAGAACGCGAGGTTCCACCAGAGGAAGGCCACCGTGCCGCAGAAGCGCGCGACGCGCGAGACCAGCCGATACAGCGGCGGCTTGGAGCGGCGGTTCTCGTCTTCCAGTGCCAGGATGGCCTCGATGTTGCGGTGCGTCAGGTCCTGGATCGACGGATGATGATGGCCGCGCTGGCCGCGAGGATGATTCGTGTCGTTCTTTTCAGGCGCCATCGCCCGGGCTCCAGAGTCGCGAGGCACCCAGCATGCACCAGCGCGCGCAAGCCGGCGTAGGCGCGCATCGTCGCTCGATGCCAGCGAAATCGACGCACGACACGGCGGGCGCGCATTGGCGGTGCACTCCTACGCAGGCGCGCCGCCGCCGAACTACGGTGGTCTTTCCGTTGCAGGAGACCTCGCGCCATGAGCAAAGACAAAGCCGCCGTTCCCGCCGGCAAGGCAAGCCGCAAATCGTCCGCCGCCACCGCGGCCACCGCCGCGCGGCAGCGCGCCGTCCAGCAGGCACAGGACGCCAAGGACCAGGCCAAGCCTGCGGCCAAGAAACCGCGCCAGCCGGCACAGATGGGCCATCGCGCCGAGCCGGCCAACCCGATGCCGGCCCAGCATCTGCAGAAGCCGGGCAACGAGGCGGACCTTGCGCTGCAGCCGCGCTTCGAGGCGCCCGATTACAAGGGCAGCGGCAAGCTTGAAGGCATGGCGGCGCTCGTCACCGGCGGCGACTCGGGCATCGGGCGCGCGGTGGCGGTGCTCTATGCCCGCGAGGGCGCCGACGTGGCCATCGCCTACCTCGACGAGGACGAGGACGCCGAGGAGACCCGGCGCCATGTGGAAGCCGAAGGCACGCGCTGCATCCTCATCCGGGGCGATGTCTGCGATCCGGCGTTCTGCCGCGAGGCGGTGGCGCAGACGGTCGATGCCTTCGGCAAGCTCGACATCCTGGTGAACAACGCGGCCTTCCAGCTGCACGCCGAGTCGATCGAGGACATCACCGACGAGCGCTTCGAGATGACGCTGCGCACCAACGTCTTCGGCTACTTCCAGATGGCGCGCGCCGCGGTGCCGCACCTGGGCCGGGGTGCATCGATCATCAACACCGGCTCGGTCACGGGCCTCGAGGGCAGTGCCCACCTGCTCGACTATTCGACCACCAAGGGCGCGATCCACGCGTTCACCAAATCGCTCGCGAGCAACCTGCTGTCCAAGGGAATCCGGGTGAACGCAGTGGCGCCGGGGCCGGTCTGGACGCCGCTGAACCCGGCCGACAGCCCACCCGAGAAGGTGAAGGAGTTCGGCAAGGCCACCGACATGCAGCGCCCGGCCCAGCCCGAGGAACTCTCCCCGGCCTACGTCTTCCTGGCCGCGCCGAGCTGCGCGGGCTACATCACGGGCATCGTGCTGCCGGTCACGGGCAGCGTCGGCGCGGTGTGAGGCCCACCTGGCCTCGCCGCACGGGCTCAACCGAGCAGCGCCATCAGCTCGGGGTCGAGTGCTTTGGGCCTCACGGCCTGCTCGAGTTGTTGCGAGAAGCTGGGCACGATGGCCTCGCCGTCTCGCACCCCACGCCGGTGCAGCTGGCCCGCATTGAAATCGACGTCGATGTGCTCGCTGCGGACGGCGCCTCGCTCGTAGACGAAGGTGAAGTGCAGGCGAAGATGCTCGGTGCCCGCAGGACGGTCGATGTTGACGAAGCCGCTCGGATCCACCTGCACCCACGCCGGCACGGGGCGGCCGTCGTCGAGCGTGATCCGCACCTCCCGCAATGATTCCTCCGCGAACGCCGTGATCCATGCACGGTCGCCCTGCAATTCGAGTTCGAGGCCCAGCCCGCCGCCCAGGCGGAGTGAGGACGCGATGGGCGCATCGGCCTCGAGGGGGATGGCGGGATGCCATGCGCTCGAACGCCAAGACGGCGTGCGGTTGTGGTCGGGCGCGTCGATGCTGCGCAGTGAATTGATCCGGCGCACGGCATCCAGCACCACGCCGTGCATCTCCAGCGTGGTGCCGTCGAAGCCGCGCACCCCGTTCACCGCGCTGATCAGGGGCCCGGTTCCGCCGTCCAGCGGGACCGTACCCTGCAGCGAGCCGACGCCGTTGACGGCCTCGAGGACGACCGCGTCGGGCGCCGGATGCTCGCCGCCTGCCGATGTCCGCGATGGGAGAGCATCGTCGGGCGCGTGCACAAAAGGATGATCCTGCCAGGGACTGACATCCACTGGCGCCGGCCGGGGCGCCAAGGGCTGGCCACCCGACGCGGGCGACGGGGTCGAAGGCACCGTCTCACCGTTCACGTGCGTGACATTCACGTTCACGGTCGCGGTTTCGCTCACGCCGCCGGAACGCACGGTGTAGCTGAAGCTCGCGAGGCCGTGGAAACCCGCAGCGGGAACGAAGTCGAGGGTGCCGTCGGCCATCAGCGTCACGGTACCGTTCGGCACCGCGATCGGCGTGCCCACCGTGGCCGCCGTGCCATGGATGGCAGTCACGGTACGACCCGGGTCGTCGAAGCTGTCGTTGGCGAGCACGTCGATGTCCACCGGCGTGTCTTCGTCGGTGGCCTGCGTATCCCCGGCGATGTCCGCCACCGGCGTGACGGTCATGTCCACCGTGGCGCTGACGCTACCCCCGTTGCCGTCGCTCGCGGTCACCTCGAAGCTGTCCGTGCCGTGGTAGTCGGCCGTGGGTGTGTAGGTGTAGGCGCCGGTCGCCGCATCGAGCGTGACCGTGCCGTGGCTGGGCGCCGTGGTGAGGCTGTAGGTCAGCG
>CAMLCW010000485.1 GCA_946478645.1 uncultured Variovorax sp. | reverse complement strand
GGCGACGCGCTGGTGTTCGAGAACGAGCGGCTGCAGCAGCGCATGAACCAGTTCTTCGACAAGATCGAAGCCACGCTGCGCCAGGTGCTGCGCGGAGCGGCCACGGCCGAGGGCTCGGCCACGCCGACCGTCGACGCGCAGGTGCGTGCCGCGGCGCTCACCGCCTTCGTCGTCGGACAGCTGCAGCGTTTCGCGCGCTCGGGTTTCCGCCGCTCGCCGTCGGAGCACCTCGAGGCCACGATCGCGCTGATCGTCTGAGCGGGCGCCGCCGCCTCCTATGGAGGCGATAGCTGAATACGATGTTGCGCTTCAGCGTTCATTGGCAAAATCGATCGTGTTGCCACAACACCAGAGAGGAAAGCCCATGACCCATCCCCGCACGCTCACCACCGAGAACGGCGCGCCCGTCGAGAACAACCAGCAGTCGCAGACCGCCGGCCCCACCGGCCCGGTGCTGATGCAGGACCACCACCTGATCGAGAAGCTCGCGCGCTTCGACCGCGAGCGCATCCCCGAGCGCGTGGTGCATGCGCGCGGCTCGGGTGCCTTCGGCCACTTCGAGGTCACGGCCGACCTCACGCGCTGGACCAAGGCAAGGTTCCTCTCCGAGGTCGGCAAGAAGACCGAGGTGCTGGTGCGCTTCTCGACCGTGGCGCTCGAACTCGGCTCGGCCGACACGGTGCGCGATCCGCGCGGCTTCGCGGTCAAGTTCTATACCGAAGAAGGCAACTACGACCTCGTCGGCAACAACACGCCGATCTTCTTCATCCGCGATCCGCTGAAATTCCCCGACTTCATCCATTCGCAGAAGCGCGATCCGTACAGCCACGTGCAGGAGCCCAACAACGCCTGGGACTTCTTCTCGCATTCGCCCGAGGCCACGCACCAGTTCACATGGCTGTTCGGCGACCGCGGCATTCCGAAGAGCTACCGCCACATGGACGGCTTCGGCTCGCACACCTTCCAGTGGGTCAACGCCCAGGGCGAGGCCTTCTGGGTCAAGTACCACTTCAAGACCAACCAGGGCATCGAGACCTTCGTGGCCGAGGAGGCGCAGCGCGTGGGCGGCGAGAACCCGAACCACCACCACCTCGACCTTCTGCATTCCATCGAGCGCGGCGAGTTCCCGAGCTGGCGCGTGCAGGTGCAGATCATGCCGGTGGCCGAGGCGCGCACCTATCGCTTCAATCCCTTCGACCTGACCAAGGTCTGGTCGCGCAAGGACTATCCGAAGATCGACATCGGCGTGCTCACGCTCGACCGCAACCCCGACAACTACTTCGCCGAGATCGAGCAGGCCGCATTCAATCCCGCCAACTTCGTGCCCGGCATCGGCCCTTCGCCCGACAAGATGCTGCAGGGCCGCCTGTTCAGCTACGGCGACACGCAGCGCTACCGGCTCGGCATCAACCACACGCAGTTGCCGGTGAACCGTCCGCGCGCCACCACGGCGCAGAACTACGGCCGCGACGGCGCCATGCGCGGCGACGCCAATGGCGGCCGCGGCCCCAACTACGAGCCCAACAGCTTCAGCGACGCGCCCAAGCAGAGCAACGAGCCGGTCTATGCGCCGCTTGAGATCCATGGCTGGACCGGCAGCCACGCCTGGCAGCAGCATCCGGCCGACAACGACTTCGTGCAGGCCGGCGACCTCTACCGCCTGATGGACGAGGCCGCCAAGGAGCGGCTCGTCAACAACATCGCGGGCGGCCTGGGCGCGGTCACGCGTCAGGACATCATCGACCGCGCCGTGAGCTACTTCCGCGAGGCCGATGCTGATTACGGCGCGCGCCTCGAGAAGGCGATCAAGGCGGTGCAGGCGAAGATCAAGGGCGAGGAAGTCAGCGTGCAGGTCGGCAAGCCGGCGCACGACAGCAGCAACAGCTGAGCGCGCGAATGCGTTTCTCCCTCCCCCGCCGGGGGAGGGCAGGGGTGGGGGCTGGCGGCGTCACCATCGGGCGCATCGCCGGCCCCCATCCCCACCTTCCCCCGAAGGGGGAAGGGGCAAGCCCCTCAATCCGTGACTGCCACGCCCACCTTGGCCCCCGCCGCCACGATCTCGCCCCAGGTCGCATCGTCGAGCCAGATGCCGTCGCGCTCGCGCGCCGCGCGCGCGGCGCGTTCGGGTTCGCCAGCGATCTGCACCTGGTCGAAACCGGCGCCCGGCGGGCTCTGGCGCAGCCAGTCGACGAAGGCCGTCGCTTCCTGTTCGAAGCGCTGCTTTGTGCCGAGCTTCGCGGGATCGATCAGCACCGTCAGCATGCCGTTGAGCACCGTGCGTGCCGTGTCGGCCGGCCGGTGCCATGTGCCGCCGCCGGTCAGTGCACCGCCCAGCAGTTCGCAGGCCATTGCCATGCCGTAGCCCTTGTGCTCGCCGAAGGTCATCAGCGCGCCGAACAGGCCGTTGGACTGCGGCACCACCACCACGCCCGGGTCGTTGGTCGGTACGCCGCGCTCGTCGATCAGGTAGCCGTCGGGCACCTGCTCGCCCTTGTTGTGCGCGACGCGCATCTTGCCCTGCGCCACGCGGCTGGTCGCGAAGTCGAGCAGGAAGGGCTCGGCGCCGGCGAGCGGAACGCCGATGCAGCAAGGATTGGTGCCGAAGCGCCCGTCGCCGCCGCCCCAGGGTGCCACCACGGGCCGCGAGAGCACATTGACGAAGTGCATCGACACCAGGCCCTCGGCCGTCGCCATTTCCGCGAAATGCCCGATGCGCCCGAGGTGGTGCGCATTCGCGAGCGTGAAGATGCAGCTGCCGTGCTGCTTTGCGCGCTCGATGCCGAGCGCCATCGCCTGCACGCCGACGATCTGTCCGTAGCCATGCTGACCATCGAGTGCGAGCAGCGTGCCGATGTCGGCATTGACCTTGACCGCCGCGTTCGGCACCAGCCCGCCCTCGGCCACGGCATCGACATAGCGCGGCAGCATGCCCACGCCGTGCGAGTCGTGGCCGCTCAGGTTGGCGAGCACCAGGTTGGCGGCGACCTGTTCGGCTTCCGCCGGCGCGCTGCCGGCGGCTTCGAGGATGCGGGCACAGTTCGAGCGCAGCGCTGGGGCTTGAAGAGTTCGAGGCATGAGATCAGCTTATGTGCAGTGGGTTGATGAAGCCCGCGCAAGCGAGGGCCGTTCGGGAAACACCGCGGAACCGGCTTTGCCGGGCCGCAGGTGTTGCCCCCTTGAGGGGGAGGCGGCTACACGAAGTGAGCCGCTTCGGGGGTG
>CAMLCW010000484.1 GCA_946478645.1 uncultured Variovorax sp. | reverse complement strand
AGCTGCGCGAGCCGGCTGGTCATGGCCTCGGTGCGAAAGCTGGTCTCCCGCGCCATGGTGAAGAGCAGCACGTCGGCGAAGGCCTGGATCGGCGACTTGCCGAAGTTGGTGATGCACACGGTGGCGGCGCCCGCCTCCTTCGCGAGCCGCGTGGCCGTGACCGTCTCGTGCGTGCTGCCCGAGTGCGAAATCGTCAGCACCGCGACCTTCGGGCCCGTGAGCGAGGCACTGATCGCCTGCACGTGCGAGTCGACCACCACCTTCGCGTTGAGCCCGATGCGCAGCATGCGGTAGTGCGCATCTTCGGCAATGGTGGCCGAGCTGCCGATGCCGTAGATCTCGATGCGCTCGGCTTCGCGCATCAGCTTCACGGCGCGCTCCATCGCCCGGGCGTCGAGCGTGGCCTGCGTGTCGTGCAGCGTCTGCACGTTGCTCTGGAAGATCTTGCGTATCACCGCATCGGCCTTGTCCTGCGGATCGAGGTCTTCGTGGATGAACTGCACCGGCCGCACGATCTCCTGCGCGAGCGCGATCTTGATCTGCTGGAAGCCCGTGGCGCCGAGGTTCTTGCACAGGCCCACGATGCTGCCTTCGCTCGAGCCGGTGCGCTCGGCCACCTCGCTCACCGACATGTGGACCACCTCGCGCGGGTTCTTCACGATGAAGTCGGCAATGCGCTGGCCCACCGGGCCGAGCGAGGACCACAGCGTCTCGATGCGCGCGAGCACCGCCGAGACGGGCACGTCGGACGCCGCGGGCGGCGGCGCAGGGGCCTTGGTGCCGGAAGTTCGGGGCGTGCTGTGGCTGCTGCTGTTGCGCTTCATGGGGCGCGAGCTTAACTGCGGCTCATGGCGCGCGTGCGTCCTGCGCGCCGTCTTCGCGCAGCCAGCGCCACAAGGTGGAGCGGCTCACGCCGAGTTCGCGCGCGGCATTGCGCCGATGGCCGCCGTTCGCGGCCAGCACCTGCGCGAGCCGCGCGCGCGCAGAGGCATCGGCCTCCGTGGCGCCGGTCGCAGCCGGCGCGTCGGCCGCGAAGATCTCGGGGCACTCGTGCGGCAGCTCGTCCCAGCGCACCGCCTCGAGGCGGTCGAACTGCGACAGGAACACCGCGAGGCGCTCGCAGAAGTTCTCCAGCTCGCGCACGTTGCCAGGCCAAGCGTGGGCCTCGAGCCGCGGCCGCAGCGGCGCGAGCGCGCGCCGCGCATCGAAGGCCACGCCGAGGCGCTGCAGGCCGCCGCCGAGCAGCGACTCGGCCAGCAGCGCCACGTCGTCGCGGCGCTCGCGCAGCGCCGGCAGCGCGAGCCGCAGCGTGTTGATGCGGTAATAGAGGTCTTGCCGAAAGCGGCGCTCGCGGATCATCTGGTCGAGCGGCTGGTGGGTGGCCGCGATCACGCGCACGTCGACCGGGATCGGCGCGGTGGCGCCGAGGCGCGTGATCTCGCGCTCCTGCAGCACGCGCAGCAGCCGCGTCTGCAGGTGCAGCGGCATGTCGCCGATCTCGTCGAGGAACAGCGTGCCCGTGTGCGCGGTCTCGAACAGCCCGCGCTTGCCGCCGCGGCGCGAGCCCGTGAAGGCGCCCTCCTCGTAGCCGAACAGCTCGCTCTCGAGCAGCGCCTCGGGAAAGGCCGCGCAGTTGATCGCGACGAACGGTCGCCCGGTGCGTGCGCTGCCGTTGTGGATCGCCTGCGCGAACAGCTCCTTGCCGGCGCCACTCTCGCCCGCGATCAGCACCGTGAGGTCGTTGCCCGCGAAGCGCTGCGCGGTGTGCACCGCGCGCAGGAACGCGGGGCTCTGCCCGACGAGGCCGTCGAAGCGATGGCGCGCCGCGCTCTGGCGCCGGCCGTGCTGCATGCGCAGGCTGGTGTCGGCCTGCTGGATCGCGCGCGCGTCGTACAGCGTGAGCGCGGCGCCGACGATCTCGCCGTGCTCGCGGATCGGCGTGCGGTTGACCACCCAGTCGCGCTGCGCGAAGCGCTGCACCAGCGCGCGTTCCTCGAGGCCGCTTTCGAGCGTGGCCTGCAGCGACAGCTCGGGCTGCGCCGCGTCGAGCGAGCGGCCCAAAAGCCGCGCCGACGTGCGCCCCAGCAACTGCTGCATCGGCGGATTGGCCGCGATGATGCGGTTGTCGCGATCGACCGCGAGCACCGCTTCCTGCAGGTTGTGCAGCACGCCGTTGAGCTGCTCATAGCGCCCCGCTTCGAGCCGCGCCACGCGCGCGAGCTCGATCGCGTCCTCGAAACCATTGCGGATGCTCGCGAGCGAATAGGCCAGCAAGCCGTGCAGCCCCGCCTGCTCGGCCAGCTCGACCACGAGGCTCGACCCCACGATCACGTCGAAGCCCGCGCGCCGCAGCATCTCGAAGCGTTGGCGCGCATCGTCGGGCGTCTGGTAGGCGTACTGGCTGACCTCGATGTTCAGCAGGTCCTTCACCTCGTCGAGCTCGGGAATGGTCTGGCCGTACATCACCACGCCGACCCGGCTCGAGATGCGCCGCGCCTTGATCAGCGCCTGCATCAGGTCGAAGCCGCCGAGCTGGATGGTCGCGACCGGCGCCTGCAGGCCCGCGCGCAGGATGCTCGCGTTCGAGCCGGCGCTCACGAAGGCATCGACCAGCCCGCGCTCGATGCGGTCGCGCGCAGTGGCGAGCGCATCGCCGAAGGTGCCGTCGACCACCTCGATCTCGGCCCGGCCGACGAACTCGGCCACCACCGGCAGCGCGAATTCGCGGATCTGGCGGTAGCTCATGAAGCACAGGCGCGGAAGGCCGCGGCGG
Organism: uncultured Variovorax sp.; assembly: GCA_946478645.1. Next base: position 460 of record CAMLCW010000484.1, on the reverse strand, counting down.
GCGGAGGAATTCGGGGTCGATGCGTGTTCCATGGTTGGTCGCATTGAAACACACGGGGGTCTCATCTGCGTTTCACGCGACTCAGGGAAAGCGCTTGCCGTGAACAACACTTTCTTTTGGAATCAACGACTTAGGGCTGCCCCTCGACGCTGGCACGTCGCATGCAACACCTGTGCTTTCAGGAGACACACGACTTGGCACTCGAACACATCACCGTGCTCGACCTGACGCACATGCTCTCGGGTCCGTACGGCACCATGCTGCTGGCCGACCTGGGCGCGCGCACCATCAAGGTCGAGCCGCCGGGCAGCGGCGAAGGCACGCGCCGGCTGCTGGAGCACGATCCCGACTACGCCCGCGACGGCATGGGCGCCTACTACCTCACGCTCAACCGCAACAAGCAGAGCGTCTGCATCGACCTCAAGAGCGCCGACGGCAAGGCGGTGTTCCTCGACCTGGT
>CAMLCW010000483.1 GCA_946478645.1 uncultured Variovorax sp. | reverse complement strand
GTCTGCATGCTGTCTCTTTTTGTTTTTGTATGCGGCTCACTCGGCCACGATGTTGCGGGCCTTGATGATCCGGGCCCAGACGGCCGTTTCATCGCGGATATGGGCAGCGAACTCGGCGGGCTTCATGGCCGCGTCGGTCATGCCTTGCGCCTTCAGGCGCTCGCGCACGTCAGGCTGCGCCAGCATCTCGGCCGCGTCTTTCGCGAGCTGCTCGGCCACCGCAGGCGGCGTGCCCTTGGGCGCCAGGAGGCCATACCACGAGGTCACCGCCACGCCCTGGATGCCCTGCTCCGCGAGCGTGGGAATGTCGGGTGCGGCGGGGCTGCGCTTGGCCTCGGTCACGCCCAGCGCGATGAGCTTGCCGTTCTTGATGAAGGGCATCGTCGCGGGCAGGTTGCTGAACATCAGCGGCACCGAGCCGCCGAGCACGTCGTTGAGCGCGGGGGCCGTGCCCTTGTAGGGGACATGCAGCAGATCGATGCCGGCCTGCTGCTTGAACAGCTCGCCCGCCAGGTGCAGGCCGCTGCCCACGCCGGGCGATGCGTACGACAGCGAATCGGGCTTGGCCTTGGCCGCAGCCACCAGTTCCTTCGCGCTCTTGATGCCCGAGCCCGGCGCAGCCACCAGCACGTTGGGCGCCTTGGCGAGCATGGTGACGGGCACGAAGTCTTTTTCGATGTTGAACGGGAAGTTCGGCATCAGCGTCGGGTTGATCGTGAGGTTGCCGGCCGGCACCACGAGCAGCGTGTGGCCGTCGCCCTTGGCGCGCTTGACCTTGTCGATGCCGATGTTGCCGGCCGCGCCCACGAGGTTCTCGACCACGGCCGCCTGGCCGTAGCGCTTGGCCAGGCCGTCGGACAGCACGCGGGCCAGCGTGTCGACCGGGCCGCCGGGCGGGAACGGCGAGACGATGGTGAAGCGCTCGCTCGCCAGCTGCTTTTGGGCATCGCTCTGTGCATGCACGGGCAAGGCGATGGCCAGCGCGGCGGCAGCCATCAGGGAGAAGGAAAAACGTCGTTGCATGGGGGTCACCTGGTTCATTTCTTTTCGGTCAGGAAGGCGCCCTTGGGGCCTTCCGCGCTCTTCTGGCGGCGGGTGTTGCCGTCCAGGCCGCCATCGACCGCCCATTCGGCGAACACCGTCGGGCCGGGTTCGAACTCGCGCGGCTGCCAGTCGGCGGTGAGCTGGTCTTCGTCGGCGTAGTACTCGATGAGGCCGCCGGCCGGGTTCTTGAAGTACCAGAAGTACGCCGACGACACCGGGTGACGTCCCGGGCCCAGTTGGGTTTCCCAGCCGCAGCGCGAGAAATGCAGGCCGCCGCCGAACACCTCGTGGATGTCGCGCACGGTGAAGGCCACGTGGTTGAGCCCGCGCTTGCCCGAAGGAATCTGCAGCAGGAACAGGTCGTGGTGGCCGCCCTCGGGGGCGCAGCGCATGAAGGCACCGCGGTTCGGATAGCCGTCGGACGAGACGAAGCCGAAGCGCTGCGCGTAGAACGCGCTCGTCGCTTTCACGTCGCTCACGAAGAACACGACGTGGCCGACCTCGATCGGCGTGGCGCGTTCGTAGATCGGTGCGGGCTGGTTCACGCGCGGCTTGGCGTTCCAGGTGTTCATGGCGCTGCAATCGACCTCGACCGCGCGCTTGCGGCTCACCTGCAGGCGCACGGCCAGGCCGTTCGGGTCGGTGCAGCCGATGCGGCGAGCGCCCTCGGCCATGGTGTCGACGAAGGCCGGGTCGTGCACGATGGCGGCGGCGTAGCGGTCGAGGTCGGCGTCGCTTTCCACGCCCCACACCACTTCGCGCAGCGTCGGGCCCTCTTCCATCGCGGGCGGCAGGCCGGGCTTGTCCCACGCCGCAACGACCACCCTGCAGCCGTTGAGGCACTCGAAGACGAGTTCGTCGGCGGCTTCCGACTTCAGTGCGAGGCCCCAGTCGAGGAAGAACTGGCGGCAGGCGGGCAGGTCGTCCGCGCCGTAGGTGATCTGGTCGATGCCAAGTACGCTCATATCAATTGCTCCACGGTGTCACGCGAACACGCGCGACCTCCAAAGTCTTATTCCAGGAATACCGCGGAACCGGCTTTGCCGGGCCGCTGGTATTGCCCCCTGCAAGGGGGTTGGCGAAGCGACACGAAGTGCGCGAAGACTGGGGGTTGGTCATGGTGCGGCCCACGGGAGCGGTTGTTCGTTCGTGCCCCAGTACATGCTCTTCTGCTCCATGTACTGGAAGATGCCTTCGCGGCCCTTCTCGCGGCCCAGGCCGCTGTCGCGCCACCCGCCGAAAGGCGTCGACACCGAGAACTGCTTGTAGGTGTTGACCCAGACCGTGCCGGCCTGGACCGCACGGCCCAGCTTCCAGGCGCGCTTGAAGTCGCGGCTCCACACGCCGGCGGCCAGCGCGTAGATGCTGTCGTTGGCCTGCGCGATCAGTTCTTCTTCCGTGTCGAAGGGCATTGCGACCAGCACCGGTCCGAAGATTTCTTCCTGGCTGGTGCGCGCGCTGTTGGTCAGGCCTTCGAGAATCGTCGGCTGGTAGAAGTAGCCCTTGTCGTAGTTCGCGCCGTGCGGGCGCACGCCGCCCGTGCGGATGCGGCCGCCTTCGGACACGCCCAGGTCCACGTAGCGCTCGATGCCTTCGCGGTGCCTGGCGGTGATGAGCGGCCCCATCTGCGTGCGCTCCGACGCCGGGTCGCCCACGCGCAGTGCATTGGCGCCTTCGGCCAGCCGCGTGAGGAACTCGTCGTAGATGCTGCGGGCCACGAACAGGCGCGAGCCCGCGATGCACGACTCGCCCGACGAACTGAAGATGCCGTAGAGCACGCCGTTCACCGCATGGTCGAGGTCGGCGTCGTCGAGCACCATGGTGGGCGACTTGCCGCCGAGTTCGAGCGACACCGGCATCATCTTGTCGGCCGCGATGTGGGCGATGTGCTTGCCGGTGGTGGTGCCGCCGGTGAACGACACGCGCTTGACCAGCGGATGCTTGGTGATCGCGTCGCCGATCACCGAGCCCTTGCCCGGCAGCACGCTCACGATGCCCCTGGGCACGCCCGCCGCTTCGCAGATGCGCGCCAGTTCCAGTGCCATCAGTGGCGTGACTTCGGCAGGCTTCACGACCACCACATTGCCGGCCGCCAGCGCCGGCGCGAGCTTCTGCGCCTCGCTCGCGATCGGCGAGTTCCACGGTGTGATGGCCGCGACCACGCCCATGGGCTCGTGCACGCTCATCGTGACGAAG
>CAMLCW010000482.1 GCA_946478645.1 uncultured Variovorax sp. | reverse complement strand
GTGCGCGTGGACCGCTTCACCGCGGTGGACGACTTCGGCACCATCATCAACCCGATGATCGTCGAGGGCCAGGTGCACGGCGGGCTGGTGCAGGGCATCGGGCAGGCGCTGATCGAGAACTGCGTCTACGACAACGAGACCGGCCAGCTGCTCACCGGCAGCTTCATGGACTACGCGATGCCGCGCGCGGGCGATTTTCCGCAGTTCAAGCTCGACACCGTCTGCACGCCGTGCACCCACAACCCGCTCGGCACCAAGGGCTGCGGCGAGGCCGGCGCGATCGGCTCGCCGCCGGCCGTGATCAACGCCGTGCTCGATGCGCTGGCGCCGCTCGGCGTGAAGGATTTCGACATGCCCGCCTCGCCGAACCGGGTCTGGGAAGCGATGCAGAAGGGCGGTACGCCGCACGACGTGCAGGCGCCTTCGCTCGCGGCCAGCACCCAGGGCCGCCCCGCGCCCTGAGCATCGCCAGCACCGACAAGAAAAGACAAACGAAAAGAAGGAACCCCACATGTACGCCTTCACACTCGAACAGCCGGCCACCGTGGCCGACGCGGTCCGCCTCGCCGGGGCCGGCGCCAAGCCGCTCGCGGGCGGGCAGACGCTGCTCGCCTCCATGAAGCTGCGGCTCTCCGCGCCCGAGCAGCTCGTCGACCTGGGCGGTGTCCCGGAACTCACCGGCATCCGCAAGGACGGCGGCACGCTCACCATCGGCGCAATGTCGCGCCACATCGAAGTGGCCAACAATGCCGACGTCAAGGCCGCGTACCCGGCGCTGGCCGACCTCGCTGCGCGCATTGGCGACCGGCAGGTGCGCGCGATGGGCACCATCGGCGGCTCGGTGGCCAACAACGACCCGGCCGCCTGCTACCCGAGCGCGGTGCTCGGCTCGGGTGCCACCGTCATCACCTCGAAGCGCGAGATCGCCGCCGACGATTTCTTCCTTGGCCTCTTCACCACGGCGCTCGAGGAGGACGAGCTCATCACCGCGATCCGCTTCCCGCTGCCGAAGCGCGCGGTGTACGAGAAGCTGCGCCAGAAGGCCTCGCACTTCCCGCTCGTCGGCGTGTTCCTCGCGCAGTACGACGGCGGCGTGCGCGTGGCGATCACCGGCGCCGGCAACGGCGTGTTCCGCCACGCGGGCCTGGAGGATGCGCTCAACCAGAGCTTCACGCCCGCGGCGGCGGCCGCGGTGAAGATCGACGCGGGCGAACTCAACAGCGACCTGCATGCCTCGGCGGCTTACCGCGCGAACCTGATCAGCGTGCTGACGCAACGGGCGGTGGCGCGGGCGCTGGGCTGAAGGGGCAGAGACGCACGGACTTCCGGACGCAGAAGGCGCAGAGGTTTCGCAGAGGACGCAGAAGAACAGCCAAATTTCCTGCTTCTTCTTTTTTCGTTGGATCCCTTTTGCGCTCTCTGCGAGACCTTCGCGTCCTCTGCGTCCGGAAGTCCGCTCCCGCATCCGACAGCCTGCGCTACCCTTTGCCATGATTTTCCCGACCATCGACGCGCTCTCTGCCAGCCTGGTGCAGGCCGGCTACTTTGCCGACCGGCGCCTGGCCACCGCGGTGTTTCTTGCGCTCAAGCTGCAGCGTCCGCTGCTGCTCGAAGGCGAACCCGGCGTCGGCAAGACCGAGCTTGCCAAGGCCCTGTCGACGGCCCTGGGCCGCGAGCTGCTGCGGCTGCAGTGCTACGACGGCCTCGAACAGCGCGAAGCGCTCTACGAGTGGAACTACGCCGCACAGCTGCTGCACATGCGCGCGGCCGAAGCAACTGGCGCCGCACGCGACGTGGAAGCCGAGGTCTACCAACCGCACTACCTGATCCGCCGCCCGCTGCTGCAGGCGCTGCAGACGCCCGCGCCCGGCGCCGTGCTGCTGATCGACGAGGTCGATCGCGCCGACGAGCCTTTCGAGGCCTTCCTGCTCGAATACCTGGGCGAGTACCAGGTCAGCATTCCCGAGCTCGGTACCGTGCGCGCCGTGGTGCCGCCGGTCACCATCCTCACGAGCAACCGCACGCGCGAGCTCAACGACGCGGTCAAGCGGCGCTGCCTCTACCACTGGCTCGACTACCCCGAGCGCGAGCGCGAGCTCGCGATCGTCCGGGCCCGGGTGCCCGAGGCCGGCGAGAAGCTCTCGGCCCAGGTCGCCGCCTTCGTCGCGCGGCTGCGCGATGCGCCCTTCGTCAACGCGTTCCAGCGCGCCCCGGGCATTGCCGAGAGCGTGGAATGGGCACGCGCCCTGATCGCCCTCGACACGGTCGAACTCGACCCCGAGGTGGCGGTCGACACCGCCGGCATCCTGTTCAAGCAGCGCGACGACGTGGCGGCGCTCACGCACGAACTGGCCGCCGAGGCGCTGCGGCCGGAGGAGGCAACAGGCACATGAATACGGGAGCCGAACGCAGAAGAAAGACAAAAACTACGCAGAAGTCGCAGAAGAAAAGACAAGTAATATTTTTCCTGTCTTCCTTCTGCGACCTCTGCGAAACCTTCGCGACCTCTGCGTTCTGCCCCCGCTCCCTCCCCTCGAACCCCAAATGCAGCAGCTAGGCGACGCCCGCACCGGCAAGCTCGCCGGCAACATCACGGCCTTCGGCCGCGCGCTGCGCCGCGCCGGCGTTCGCACCGATGCGATGCGCATCGCGCTGGCCGCCGAAGCCGCGGCGCTGGTCGGCGTGGAGAGCCGGCTCGACCTCGGCGCCGCGATGGAGGCCGTCATGGTGAGCCGCGAACAGGACCGCATGGTGTTCCGCGAGCTGTTCGATGCGTGGTTTCGCGACCCCGAGCTCGCCAACAAGCTGCTGGCGCAGATGCTGCCGAGCGCCGAAGGCAAGGCCGAGCCGTCGAAGCGGCGCCCGCGCGTGCGTGAAGCGCTGAGCCCGCCGCGCGATGCACTGAAGCCGGCCGCGCCGGCGCTGCCCGACAAGGAAATCGAGTTCGACGCCGCGATGACGGCGAGCGACCGGCACCGGCTGCAGCATGCCGATTTCAATGCGCTCGGCGCTTCGGAGTACCAGCTGGTCGAGCGGCTCGCGCGCGAGGTCACGCTGCCCGTGCCCTCATTGCCTTCGCGCCGCCTGCGCGTTGCGGGCCATGCGGGCGCGCATGCGCGCATGCACTGGCCCGGCGTGCTGCACGAGGCCGCGCGCACCGGCGGCGAGATCCTGCGCCTGCCGCGGCTCGCGCGGCGCGAGGCGCCGCTGCCGCTCCAGGTGCTCGTCGACGTCTCGGGCGCGATGGAGCGCTATGCGCGGCTGCTGCTG
>CAMLCW010000481.1 GCA_946478645.1 uncultured Variovorax sp. | reverse complement strand
AGGTCGCGCAGCAGCGCGCCGCCGCCGGTCAGCATCATGCCGCGCTCGGCGATGTCGGCGCCGAGTTCGGGCGGCGTCTGCTCGAGCGCGTTCTTCACGGCCGAGACGATGTTGTTGAGCGGATCGGTCAGCGCTTCGAGCACTTCGTTGCTGCTGATGGTGAAGCTGCGCGGCACGCCTTCGGACAGGTTGCGGCCCTTGACTTCCATTTCCTTGACTTCGGAGCCCGGGAAGGCCGAGCCGATGTTCTTCTTGATGACCTCGGCCGTCGGCTCGCCGATCAGCATGCCGTAGTTGCGGCGGATGTAGTTGATGATGGCTTCGTCGAAGCGGTCGCCGCCGACGCGCACCGAGCCCTTGTAGACCATGCCGCCCAGGCTGATGACGCCCACCTCGGTGGTGCCGCCGCCGATGTCGACCACCATCGAGCCCGAGGCCTCGCTGACCGGCAGGCCGGCGCCGATGGCCGCGGCCATGGGTTCCTCGATCAGGTAGACGGACGTGGCGCCCGCCGCTTCGGCCGCGTCCTTGATGGCACGGCGCTCGACCTGGGTCGAGCCGCAGGGCACGCAGATGATGATGCGCGGGCTCGGCGTGAGCAGCGTGCGCGGGTGCACCATCTTGATGAACTGCTTGATCATCTGCTCGGTGATCACGAAGTCGGCGATCACGCCGTCCTTCATCGGGCGGATCGCCTCGATGTTGCCGGGCACCTTGCCGAGCATGGCCTTGGCCTCGCGGCCCACGGCCTGGATCACCTTCTTGCCGTGGGGGCCGCCTTCGTGGCGGATCGCGACGACCGAGGGCTCGTCCAGCACGATGCCCTTGTTGCGGGCGAAGATCAGGGTGTTGGCGGTGCCGAGGTCGATGGCCAGGTCGGTGGAAAAGTACCGACGGAAAGCTCCGAACATGTGTGGAATCCTTTGGAGCACGCCGGCGCGTCGGCAGGTCGTCGCTCTTTTTTTGGTCGTTTGACGGGGTGAATTGATCGTTTTTGGCGCAAAAGCCGGCGCGTTCGCGGGGGTTGCGGCAAAGGCGGGATAATACCCGAATCCCCTCTGAATCCCGTGTCTGCGCCCTCCCGGGCGTGCGAATTACTGCCGGTTCCGCGACCGGCCCGACCCATGTCCCTTTCCAGTTCAGATATTGCACGCATTGCCTCGCTCGCAAGGCTGCAGCTTGCTCCAGACGAAAGCGAGCGCATGCTTAGCCAGATCAACGGCTTCTTCGACCTGGTCGAGCGCATGCGCGCCGTCGACACCGCCGGCGTCGAGCCCCTGGCCCACCCCGTCGCCGCGCTCGAAGACGTCACGCTGCGCCTGCGCGACGACGTCGTGAGCGAGCCGAACAACCGCGAAGCCAACCAGAAGAGCGCGCCCGCGGTCGAAGCCGGGCTGTTCCTCGTGCCGAAGGTGATCGAATGAGCGCCGGCAAGGACCTGCATCAACTGGGCGTTGCCGGGCTGGCGGCGGCGCTGTCGCGGCGCGAGGTGTCGGCGGTCGAGGCGGCGCAGCACTTCCTCGGCCGCATCAAGGCCCACGGGGCGCTCGGCACCTTCCTCGACGTGAACGAGGACGCCACCCTGGCCCAGGCCCGCGCGGCCGACGAACGGATCGCCAGCGGCGGCGCCCCTGCGCTGGCCGGCGTGCCGATCGCGCACAAGGACATCTTCGCCACCACCGATTTCGCCACCACCGCGGGCTCGAAGATGCTCGCGGGCTACCGCTCGCCCTTCGACGCCACCGTGGTGCGCCGCCTCGCCGAGGCCGGCGCCGTGACGCTCGGCAAGCTCAGTTGCGACGAGTTCGCGATGGGCTCCGCCAACGAGAACGTCGCCGTGCCGGCAGTGGGCCACGACAAGGCCGTGCCGGTGCGCAACCCGTGGAACCTCGAGCGCATCCCGGGCGGCTCGTCGGGCGCCAGCGCCGCGGCCGTGGCGGCGCGGCTCGCGCCCGCGGCCACCGGCACCGACACCGGCGGCTCGATCCGCCAGCCGGCCTCGTTCTGCGGCGTGACGGGCATCAAGCCCACCTACGGCCGCGCCTCGCGCTACGGCATGGTGGCCTTCGCGTCGAGCCTCGACCAGGCCGGCCCGATGGCACGCTCGGCCGAAGACTGCGCGCTGCTGCTGTCGGCCTTCTGCGGCCCCGACCCGGACCGCGACTCGACCTCGCTCGACCGGCCGGCCGAAGACTTCGGCCGCGCGCTGAACGATTCGCTCGAAGGCCTGCGCATCGGCGTGCCGAAGGAGTTCTTCGGCGAAGGCGTGGCGCCCGGCGTGCGCGCGGCCATCGATGCGGCGCTCGCGCAGTACGAGAAGCTCGGCGCCAGGCGCGTCGAGGTCTCGCTGCCGCGCACCGAGCTGTCGATCCCCGTCTACTACATCCTGGCCGCGGCCGAGGCCTCGAGCAACCTGAGCCGCTTCGACGGCGTGAAGTTCGGCCACCGCGCGGCGCACTACAAGGACCTGTCGGACATGTACGGGCGCACGCGCGCCGAAGGCTTCGGCGACGAGGTCAAGCGCCGCATCATGATCGGCACCTACGTGCTCTCGCACGGCTACTACGACGCCTACTACCTGCAGGCGCAGAAGGTGCGCCGCATGATCGCCGACGACTTCCAGCAAGCCTTCAAGTCGTGCGACGTGATCGCCGGCCCCGCTGCGCCGACCACCGCCTGGAAGATCGGCGAACACGGTGGCGACCCCGTGGCCGACTACCTCGCCGACATCTTCACGCTGCCCGCCTCGCTGGCCGGCCTGCCCGGCATGAGCGTGCCCGCGGGCTTCGATGCGGGCATGCCCGTGGGCCTGCAGCTGATCGGCAACTACTTCGGCGAAGCGAAGCTGCTCAACGCGGGCCACCGCTTCCAGCAGGCCACCGACTGGCACACGCGCACGCCCGAGGGATTTTGAGATGAGCGACACCACCGCAGTGAACACCTTCGAAGCACAGCAACAGGGCCGCCCGACCGGCCCGCTGGTGCGCGGCTATGAAGTCATCATCGGCTTCGAGACCCACGCCCAGCTCTCGACCGCGAGCAAGATCTTCAGCCGTGCCTCCACCGCGTTCGGCGCCGAGCCCAACACGCAGGCCTGCGCGGTCGACCTGGCGCTGCCCGGCACGCTGCCGGTGATGAACAAGGGCGCGGTCGAGCGCGCCATCAAGCTCGGCCTCGCGTTGGGCTCGCACATCGCGCCGCGCAGTGTGTTCGCGCGCAAGAACTACTTCTATCCCGACCTGCCCAAGGGCTACCAGATCAGCCAGTTCGAGATTC
>CAMLCW010000480.1 GCA_946478645.1 uncultured Variovorax sp. | reverse complement strand
CCTCGGCCTGCAGCACCTCGAGCAGCAGGTCCTGCATGGCGCTGCGGGTCTGCGCATCGAGTGCGCCGAAGGGCTCGTCCATCAGCAGGAACTGCGGGCGCACCGCATAGGCGCGCGCCAGCGCGAGGCGCTGGCGCATGCCGCCCGACAGGTGCTTCGGATGGTGGTCGGCAAAGTCGCCCAGGCCCATGAGCCGCATGTAGCGGTCGACGATGCCGGCATGCTCCGACTTGGGCACGCGGTTGGACGCGAGGCCGAGGCCGAATGCGATGTTCTGCCGCACCGTGAGCCACGGGAACACGCCGTACTCCTGGAAGATCACGCCGCGGTCGGGCCCCGGGCCGGTGACCGGCTGGCCGTCGAGCAGCACGTGCCCCTCGGAGGGCTGCACGAAGCCCGCGAGCATGTTCATCAGCGTGGTCTTGCCGCAGCCCGACGGGCCGATGATCGAGACGAACTCGCCCTGGTGGATGTCGAGGCTCACGCCGTCGAGCACGCGCATCGGGCCCTGCGCGGTGGGGAATTCGACCGCCACGTTGTCGAAGCGGATGCGCGGGGTGTCGCTGGTGGCAGCGCGTTCCGACGCATGAGATGTTTTCAGGTTCATACGACTTGCGGACAAATCAACGCGGCCGAAGCCAGGAACACCGCGGAACCGGCTTTGCCGGGCCGCTGGTGTTGCCCCCTTGAGGGGGGAGTCGAGCTACACGCAGTGAGCGAGGGACGGGGGTGGGTCATGCCAGCCGGTCCTGCCAGGCCACGAGACGGCGCGTTGCCGCGCGCAGCAAGAGGTCCATCGCGAGCGCGATGAAGCCGATCGAGATGATGCCGACGTAGATGATGTCGAGCTGGAAGAACGACGATGCGTTCTGGATCAGCGCGCCCAGGCCCTGCTGCGCCGCGATCAGTTCGGAGGCCACGAGCGTGGCCCACGCCACGCCGAGCGACACGCGCACCGCCGTGAGGATGTGCGGCACCGTGAGCGGCACGATGACGCGGCCGAAAATTTCGAAATCGTTGGCGCCCAGCGTGCGTGCCACGCGCACGTAGATCGGACTGATCTGCGCGATGCCTTCGTACATCACGATCACGCCGGCGAAGAACGAGGCATAGAACAGGATCACCGTCTTTGCGACCTCGCCGATGCCGAAGTAGACGATGACGAGCGGGATCAGCGCGATCGGCGGCAGCGCGCGGAAGAAGTTGATCACCGGGTCGATGAACGTGCGCACACCGCGGTACCACCCGAGGCAGAAGCCCACCGGCACCGCCGCGGCCGTGCCCAGCGCCACGCCAATGAACACGCGCTGCGTCGACATGAAGATGTCCATCGGCAGGCGGTCGCCCATCAGCGAGACGAAGCGCTCGGCCACCTCGTGCGGTGCCGGCACCAGCGCCGGATTGACGAGGCCGCTGTAGCGCAGGCCGTACCAGATGGCCAGCAGCAGCAGCCACGGGACGAGGATCAATGCAGTTCGGCGTACGGCCGTTCCTTGGCGCATGGGCTTGTTGTCTCCTGCATTCGATTCAGCATGAAAGAAATGGCCGCTGGCCCCTTCCCTCTGCTATATTGGTTTAAACGTTCTATAGACCATACCTTTAGAACATCCTCGATGGCAAGTGCGGATTTACCCCTTTTCGGTGACAGCCCCATTCCTCGTTACCTGCAGCTGGCCGAGTTGATGCGCCAGCGCGTGGCGCGCGGCCTTTGGCCGCAGGGCCATCGCCTGCCTTCGCTCGAGGAGCTGGGCCAGGAGTTCGGCGTGGCACGGGTCACGGTGCGCCAAGCGGTCGAGCTGCTCGCGCGCGACGGCCTGCTGTCGCCGCAGCAGGGCCGCGGCACCTTCGTCACCGGCCAGGCCAGCGAGCGCTGGCTCAGCGTCGAGACCTCGCTCGAGGCGCTCGCGCGCATGTACCGCGACACCGTGCCGCAGCTCGTCAACATCGACGAGTCGACCGTCGCACCCGCGCTGCGCCCCGGCGAAGGCCGACCGGCCGGGCGCTACGTGTTCATGCGCCGCGTGCACTCGCGCGAGGGCGCGCCGTACTGCGTCATCAACATCCACCTGGCGGAGCCCGTGTTCCGCCGCACGCCGAAGCGCTTTCGCGACGAACCCGTGATCCCGATCCTCGTGGGCCTGAAGAGCCTGCGCATCGCCAAGGCGCACCAGGTGCTGACCATCGGCACCGCCGACATGGAGGTCGCGCGCCTGCTCGGCGTGCCGGTCAACTCGCCGGTGGCCGAGGTGCGGCGCGTGTTCCGCGATGAGAACGACTGCGTGGTCTACCTCGGCGAAGTCACCTACCGCGGCGACGCCATCCACGTCGAAATGAACCTGCTGCCATGAACCAAGACAACGCATCCACCCCTACCGCCACGCCCGCCCTCCCCGTTTCGACCCTGAACATCGCGCGCGTGCGCGCGCACGTGTTCCGCTATCCGGTGCAGGTGCCGGTGCGCACCTCGTTCGGCACCATGACCGACCGCCCCGCAGTGTTCGTGCAGGTGACCGACGACGAAGGCGTGAGCGGCTGGGGCGAGGTGTGGTGCAACTTCCCTGGCTGCGGCGCCGAGCACCGCGCGCGCCTGGTGCACAGCGTGATGGCGCCGCTGCTCGAAGGGCGCCGCTTCGACGAAGGCCCGCAAGAAGCATGGGAAGCGCTCACGCGCCAGACCGCGGTGCTCGCGATCCAGTCGGGCGAGCCCGGCCCGATGGCGCAGGCGATCGCCGGCATCGACCTCGCGCTCTGGGACCTGGCGGCGCGCCGCGCGGGCGAGCCGCTGTGGCGCTATCTTGGCGGCCAGCCGCGCATTCCCGTCTATGCGAGCGGCATCAACCCCGAAGGCGCGCTCGAGACCGCCGAGCGCATGCGCGCCGCGGGCCACAACGCCTTCAAGCTCAAGGTCGGCTTCGGCGCCGAGCGCGACGTGGGCAACCTCGAGGCCCTGCGCCAGACGCTCGGCGATGCGGCATCGATGATGGTCGACGCCAACCAGGCCTGGTCGCTCGACGAGGCACAGGCCATGGCGCCGCGCCTCGCACCCTTTCGCCTCGACTGGCTCGAGGAGCCGCTGCGCGCCGATCGCCCCTGGACGGAGTGGCAACAGCTGAGGGCCGGCTCGCCCGTGCCGCTGGCCGGCGGCGAGAACATCGCCGGCCTCGAAGCATTCGACACCGCCATTGCCGCGAAGGTGTTCTCGGTGCTGCAGCCCGATGCGGCCAAATGGGGCGGCATCTCCGGTTGCTGGCCCGTCATTCAGCGCGCCCGCGCGGCCGGGCTGCGCTATTGCCCGCACTACCTCGGCGGCGGACTC
>CAMLCW010000479.1 GCA_946478645.1 uncultured Variovorax sp. | reverse complement strand
ATCGAGGCCATGGCCGCGGTGTTCGGCGGCACGCAGAGCCTGCACACCAATGCGCTCGACGAAGCCATCGCGCTGCCGACCGAGTTCAGCGCGCGCATTGCGCGCAACACGCAGCTCATCATCCAGGAAGAGACGCACATCACGAACGTGATCGACCCCTGGGCCGGCAGCTACATGATGGAGAAGCTCACGCAGGACATGGCCGATGCGGCCTGGGCCATCATTGAGGAGGTCGAGGCCATGGGCGGCATGACCAAGGCGGTCGACAGCGGCTGGGCCAAGCTCAAGATCGAGGCCGCGGCGGCCGAGAAGCAGGCACGCATCGACTCGGGCCGCGACGTGATCGTCGGCGTCAACAAGTACAAGCTCAAGACCGAAGACGCGATCGACAGCCTCTCGATCGACAACGTGAAGGTGCGCGAGCAGCAGGTCGCACGCCTGCAAAAAATCCGTTCCTCGCGCGACGCCGCCAAGGTGCAGGCCGCGCTCGACGCGCTGACCGACGCGGCCGAGAACGGCACGGGCAACCTGCTCGCGCTCAGCATCGAGGCGGTGCGCCTGCGCGCCACGGTGGGCGAGATCTCGGATGCGCTCGAAAAATCATTCGGCCGCCATCGCGCCGATACGCAAAAGGTGACCGGTGTGTACGCTGCCGCCTACGACTCGGCCGAAGGCTGGGAAAACCTCAAGACCGAGATCAACGCCTTTGCCGAGGCGCAGGGCCGCCGGCCGCGCGTGATGATCTCCAAGCTCGGGCAGGACGGCCACGACCGCGGCGCCAAGGTCGTGGCCACCGCGTTTGCCGACCTGGGCTTCGACGTCGACATGGGGCCGCTGTTCCAGACGCCCGAGGAGTGCGCGCGCCAGGCCATTGAAAACGACGTGCATGCGGTGGGCGTGAGCACGCTCGCGGCCGGCCACAAGACGCTGGTGCCCGCGATCATCGAGGAGCTCAAGAAGCAAGGTGCCGACGACATCATCGTGTTCGTCGGCGGCGTGATCCCGCGGCAGGACTACGACTTTTTGTATGAAGCGGGCGTCAAGGGCATCTATGGCCCGGGCACGCCGATTCCCGCCAGTGCGAAGGATGTGCTCGAGCAGATCCGCGCAGCGGTGTCCTCCTGAATCAGGCGCGTGTGGGAAGCAACGTGAAAGATCTCCTCTCGCGGCTGTCGCTGCAGCCCGTGGACTCCGGCGATTTCGAGGCCATGCTGGCACTGCGCATCGATGCGATGCGCCCGAGCCTGGAGCGCGTCGGGCGCTTTGATCCCGAGCGCGCGCGCGAGCGGCTCAGCGCGGGCTTCGTGGTGCCGTACATGCACCACGTCGTGCTCGACGCCGACCAGCGCATCGGCTTCGTCACGCTCAAGCCCGAAGGCGCCGACGCGCTGCGGCTCGACCATCTCTACCTGCGCACCGGCTTCCAGAGCCTGGGCATCGGCGAATGGGTGCTCGAATGGGCCAAGTCCGAGGCGCGTGCGCAGCAGCGCGACATCAAGCTCACTGCGCTCGTGAAGAGCGATGCCAACCGCTTCTACCTGCGGCACGGATTCGTGCTCGAGGGCGAAGAGGGCGTCGACGTGCACTACCGATGGCGCGTGGCACCGGGGGAGGCGTGCTGAATTCGGCCGCGGCGCTCGAACGGGCGCTGGCCGCACCGCAGGGCATGGCGCAGCGCCGTGCCATCGCCAAGGCCATCACGCTGCTCGAGTCGACCCGTGCGGACCATCGCGCAGAGGCCGACGCGCTGTTGACGGCGCTGTTGCCGCGCACCGGCGAGTCGTTCCGGCTCGGCATCTCGGGCGTGCCGGGCGTGGGCAAGTCGACCTTCATCGAGACGCTCGGCCTGCTGCTGATCGACAAGGGCCACCGTGTGGCTGTGCTCACGATCGATCCGTCGTCCACCGTCTCGGGCGGCTCCATCCTCGGCGACAAGACGCGCATGGAGCGGCTGTCGGTGCACGAGCGCGCGTTCATCCGGCCCAGCCCGTCGAGCGGCACCTTGGGCGGCGTGGCCGAGAAGACGCGCGAGGCCATGCTGGTGTGCGAGGCCGCGGGCTACGACATCGTCATCGTCGAAACCGTGGGCGTGGGCCAGAGCGAGACGGCGGTGGCCGGCATGACGGACATGTTCGTGCTGATGCAGTTGCCCAACGCGGGCGACGACCTGCAGGCGATCAAGAAGGGCGTGATGGAGCTCGCCGACCTCGTCGTCATCAACAAGGCCGATCTCGACCGCGACGCCGCCACGCGCGCGCAGGCGCAGATCACCTCGGCGCTGCGGCTCTTCGGCCACCAGGGCAACCCCGATCACGCGCATGCGGCGCACGACGCGCACAGCGGCGCGGAGGTGCGCTTCTGGCTGCCGCGCGTGCTGCAGCTCAGCGCGCTCGCGAACACCGGCGTCGACGCCTTCTGGGACGCCGTGATGCAGTTCAAGGCACTGCAAAGCGCCAACGGCAAGCTCGCCCGGCGCCGCGAGAAGCAGGCCACCGCGTGGATGTGGGAGCGCATCGACGCGGGGCTCAAGCAGGCCTTCAGGCAGCACCCGCAAGTGCGCGAGCTGCTGCCGCAGCTCACGCAACAGGTGGCCGAGGGCGCGCTGCCCGCATCGACCGCGGCGCGCCAGCTGCTCGCGGCGGCGGCCATCGCGGCCCGGGCGTGAAGCCACAAACCACAGATTCAGGACCACAGCTTCGGAAGCACAACATGCAAGAACTGATCGAACAACTCGAAAAGCGCCGCGCCCAGGCGCGCCTCGGCGGCGGGCAGAAGCGCATCGACGCGCAGCACGCCAAGGGCAAGCTCACCGCGCGCGAGCGCATCGAACTGCTGCTCGACGACGGCACCTTCGAAGAATGGGACATGTTCGTGGAGCACCGCTCGGTCGACTTCGGCATGGCCGAGCAGAAGATCCCGGGCGACGGTGTGGTCACGGGCTACGGCATGATCAACGGCCGGCTGGTGTTCGTCTACAGCCAGGACTTCACCGTCTTTGGCGGCGCGCTCAGCGAAGCGCATGCCGAGAAGATCTGCAAGGTGATGGACCAGGCCATGAAGGTCGGCGCGCCGGTCATCGGGCTCAACGACTCGGGCGGCGCGCGCATCCAGGAAGGCGTGGCCTCGCTCGGCGGCTACGCCGACGTGTTCCAGCGCAACGTGATGGCCTCGGGCGTGGTGCCGCAGATCAGCATGATCATGGGCCCGTGCGCGGGCGGCGCCGTGTACTCGCCGGCCATGACCGACTTCATCTTCATGGTCAAGGACAGCTCCTACATGTTCGTGACCGGTCCCGAAGTGGTGAAGACCGTGACGCA
>CAMLCW010000478.1 GCA_946478645.1 uncultured Variovorax sp. | reverse complement strand
GTTCCGACCAAACCGCAGGCGCAGCAGAGCTTCTCGAAGCGCTCTCGAACCTCCAACGGCGACCAGCGCCTGACGGCGACCGACCGGCGCACAGCGAACCTCGACCTGCTCACGCTGCGCAACGGCACGAGCACCAAGTCGACGATCCATGACCTGGCCCAGGTGTCTCCCGACCTGTCGGCAAGCGTCTGGGCCTACCAGCGTATGGTCGTCACGCGCGACTTCACCGCGGTGGCGCGCAACGAAGATGGCACGCCGAACCCAGAGGCGACGGCCGCCGTGCAGCAGCTGCTCGCGCGCTTCAACTACCTGACCGACTACGTCGACGGCTTCAGCGGCGTCTCCTCCGTGCACTCGGTGGCCGAGTCGCTGACGAAGGAGCTGCGCCTGTACGGCTCGTGCTCGCTCGAGCTGGTGCTCGACAAGGCCCGCCTGCCGAACCGGCTTGTGCCCGTTTCCACGACGCAGATCGAGTTCATGGAGGACGCCACCGGCTACACCTACCCGGTGCAGAAAGCGACCGTCGGCGACATCCCGCTCGACATTCCGACGTTCTTCTACGAGGCGCTCGACCAGGACCTGCTGCAGGCCTATTCCGACTCTCCGATGGAGGCCGCGCTACAGGCGGTCCTTGCCGACACCGAATTCACCAACGACGTCCGCCGGACCATCAAGCGCGCGCTGCACCCGCGCCTCGACGCCAAGATCGACTACGAGAAATTCCGCGACGCGATGCCGCCGGAGATCGCGGGCGACGCGGAAAAGATGCAGGAGTGGACCGAAGCCTTCATCCAGGCGGTGTCCGAGACGGTCAACGGCCTTGAGCCGGATGACGCGCTGGTGCACTTCGACTCCGTTGTCTTCGACTACCTGAACAACGGCAACGTCACGTTGAACAAGGAGTACGAGGTCCTGCAGGCGATGATCAACGCCAAGATGGCCACGGGCGCCAAGGCGCCGCCGGCCGTGCTCGGCCACGGGTCAGGCTCGCAGAACGTCGCTTCGACCGAGAGCGCGCTGTTCGCCCGCTACTGCGAAGGCGTCCAGAACAAGGTCAATTCGATCATCTCGCGCGCGCTCACCCTGGGTGTGCGTCTGCTTGGCCACGACGTCTATGTCGTCTTCGGCTTCGACCGCGTCGACCTGCGCCCCGACAGCGAGCTCGAGGCGTTCCGCGCCATGAAGCAGTCCCGCGTTCTCGAGCAGCTCTCGATCGGCCTGATTTCCGACGAGGAGGCCTCGATCAAGCTCACCGGCCAGCTGCCGCCGGCCGGCGCGCCGAAGCTGAGCGGCACCTTCTTCAAGGCTGGCGCCGCGGACCCCAACGCGGCACCCACGAGCAACACCGGTGCCCTCGGTCAGGACCTCGATCCGGACACGCCGAAAAACCCCAAGGGCAAGCAGCCCGACAACTCCACCAACAAGGCTCCCGCCGTGAAGCGGGTGAAGTGACCATGGACCTTTTCGACCTGAAGCTCTGGGCCGGCACCGAGGAATCGCTTGCCGGCTACCTGCTGCAGCTGCGCAAGCTGGCGATGGACGCCTCGTTCGGCGAGATCATGGCCAACGGCGGCAAGCGGCCACAGCAGGGCGCGTACGCCCCGAACGGCCAAGTCGCTGACGACATGCCGCGCCTGCTGCGCGTCGCGGACGGTGTCGCAACGATTCGCATCGCCGGCCCGTTGAACAACAGCTCGAGCTGGATCAACGAGTACCTCGGGTTCACCGGCTACCCGGAGATCCGCCAGGCGCTTGTCCACGCGGCCAATGACCAGACGATCAAATCGATCGTGCTGGACATCGCCTCCGGCGGCGGCGCGGTGTCGGGCATGTTCGACACGGCCGACCTGATCGCGAGCATCGACAAGAAGCTCAAGCCGGTCACCGCATTCAGCGACAGCGCGATGATGTCCGCCGCCTACGCTCTCGGCGCCAGCGCGCGCCACATCACGATCTCCAAGTCGGCCGAGGCCGGCTCGGTAGGCGTGCTCATCGTCCACCAGGAGATGAGCGAAATGATGAAGAAGGTCGGGATCACGCCGACCGTCATCCGCGCCGGCAAGTACAAGGCTCTCGGCAACCCCTACGAGCCGCTCAGCGAACTCGCCAAGGAAGAGCTCCAGGCGAGCGTCGACCACAGCTACGGCCTGTTCGTGCAGCACGTCGCCGACAAGCGCGGCGTCGCCTATCAGGTGGCCGACACCAAGATGGCTCAGGGTCGCGTTTTCCCCGGTGAGCGCGCCAAGGAAGCAGGCCTGGTCGACGCAATCGGAACGTTCGACTCCGTGATCGGCAAGGCGGAGAAGGCCAAGCCGAAGGAAAACATTAGGGGTGGGATTGCCTCCGAAATGAAGCCTTCCCAGTATGGCGCGCATCCAGAAGGAACCACCTTGAAAAACGCACTCACCGAAGCCCAAATCGCTGCCATCGCCCAAGGCGCTGCTGCAGCCGAAGGCGCCGCAGCCGCGAGCGCCGATGCCACCGGCGCCACCGGCGCCGCTCCCGCTGCCGAAGGCGGCGACCCCGCTGCGGCCGGTGAAGGTGCCGGCGCTCAGGCTGCAGCCGCTGAAGCCAATCCCGCGGGCGACCCGGCCGCCGCTGCCACTGCGCCTTCGAACGACGCGGTGGTGAGCTATCTGCAGGGCCAGCTGGTTGCGGCGCAGGCCAAGGTCACCGACCTCACCGTGGAAGCGCGCGACGCGAAGGCCGCCAGCGATGACATGAAGGCTTCGCTCGCCTCGATGCGAGTCATCACGGTCGCCGCAGTCAATCAGCTGCGCGTGGCGCTCGGCCACTCGGGCGGCGCCGCTGACTCGATGAGCGATTCCGAGCTGCTTGCAGCTCACAGCTCGCTGCGGGAGCAGTTCGAGAAGAAGTTCAAGGCGGGTGGTGTGGCCGCGGTTTCCGCGGGCGCACCGTCCGACAAGGAGGGCAATCGCGTGGCGGCCGACCCGGCGCGCATGGCCCGCATCGCAGCCACTCGCCCCAAATAAGGAGAAAAACCATGGCGAAGTTCCAACTCAACGAGCTGATCCGTCCGTATGACACGAACAAAACCGTTCGTGCCGCGGACAGCGCCGGCAACAACCTGTCCGATGCCGACGTCAACAAGTTCGTCAAGCTGAAGGGCGACAGCCAGTACGGCTTGTGCGCCGTGGGAGACGAAATCGAAGGCTTCCTGGTCACGGCTGATGAAGCCGGCGGGGCGCTGTACGACGGCTTCAAGCTCGGCACGATCCAAGAGACGGGCCGCAAGACCGTCACGCTGGACGGCCTGCAGGCGACCCCCGGCACCGGCGCCATCGCCGTCAACGACTACGT
>CAMLCW010000477.1 GCA_946478645.1 uncultured Variovorax sp. | reverse complement strand
CTCTTCGGCCATGTGCCGATGCTGTTCGATCCGGTGTTTGCCGACTATGTGCAGCGCTACGGCCAGGGCGGCATCAAGGCGCACGAGCTCGGCGCGGGCGAGAAGCTCGCACGGCTGTACTGGTACACGGTCGAGTTCGGCCTGATCCGGCAGGCCGACGGGCTTCGCGCGTACGGGGCCGGGATCCTGAGCTCGGTCGGGGAGTTGCAGCATGCCGTGCGCAGCAGCGAGCCGCATCGGCTGCCGCTCGACCTGATGCGCACCATGCGCACGCAGTACAAGATCGACACCTACCAGAGCAACTATTTCGTGATCGAGAGCTTCGCGCAGCTCTTCGACCTCACCGCGCCCGACTTCACGCCGCTCTACAGGGCGCTCGAGGTCGAGCCCGACATCCCCGCAGGGGTGCTGCTGCCGGGCGAATCGGGCCAGGCCTGATTCTCGCGCCCGGCTTTTTCGCCGCTGCCGCTTTTTCGCCCGCTATCGCCCAGGCGACAGCGGCACGCGGCTCCTAGGACAAGCCCGCTGGCGGGCAGGCCTGCGCGGCTCCCACAATCCGCGCAAAGGAGCTCGCATGCAGACATCCGCGCAACGACAGAACTATCCGGCCAGCGTGCCGCACGAGATCGATCCGGACCAGTACCGGTCCCTTCCCCATATGTTCGACGAGGCCTTCGGCCGCTATGCCGAGCGGCCGTTCTCGGTCTGCATGGAGCGCTGGATGTCGTATGGCGAGCTCGACACGCTGTCGAAGGCGCTGGGTGCGTGGCTGCAGTCGCTCGGGCTCGAGCCGGGCGCCCGCGTGGCGATCATGCTGCCCAACATTCCGCAGTTCGCCGTCACGATGTGCGGCGTGCTGCGCGCGGGCTACACCTGCGTGAACGTCAATCCGCTCTACACGGCGCGTGAGCTCGAGCACCAGCTCAAGGATTCGGGCGCGACGGCGATCGTCATCCTCGAGAACTTCGCCGCGACGCTCGAGCAGGTCATCGACCGCACGCCGATACGCCATGTGGCCGTCACCTCGATGGGCGACCTGCTCGGCGGGCTGTATGGCACCTGGATCACGGTCGCGGTCCGGCACCTCGCGAAGATGGTTCCGCCTTTCAAGCTGCCGATCGGCGACGGGCGCACCGTGACGCCGTTTTCCGAAGCGATCGCCAAGGGGCGTGCGCGCTCGCTCGCGCCCGACCAGACCACGCTCGACTCGATCGCATTCCTCCAATACACGGGTGGAACCACGGGGCTGTCCAAGGGCGCGGTCCTGACCCACCGCAACATCGTGGCCGCCACGCTGCAGGCGGAGGCCTGGTTCACCCCCGCCCTGGCGCGTGTCGGCGACCTTGCCAAGGTCAACAGCATTGCGGCGCTGCCGCTGTATCACATCTTCGCGCTCACGCTGTGCCTGCTGGCGATAAGGCAGGGCTCGCACATGACGCTGATTCCGAACCCCCGCGACTTCGACAAGTTCGTCGCGGTGCTCAAGAAGCGGCCGTTCCACATGCTGCCCGCGGTGAACACGCTGTTCAATGCGCTGCTGATGCATCCCGAGTTCAAGTCGATCGATTTTTCGACCCTCTTCGTTTCGCAGGCCGGTGGCATGGCGGCGTCGGAAGGCACGGCCCAGCGCTGGTTCGAGGTCACCGGCTGCCCGATGATCGAAGGCTGGGGCATGAGCGAGACCTGCGCCATCGGCACCAACAACCCGGTGTCGAACACCACGTTCACAGGCACCATCGGTCTGCCGCTGCCGAGCATCGAGATCGCGATCAAGGACGACGAGGGCAACTCCCTGCCGGCGGGCACGCCGGGCGAGCTCTGCATCAAGGGGCCGAACGTGATGCGGGGCTACTACAACCAGCCCGCAGAAACGGCCGCGGCGTTCACGGCGGACGGTTTCATGCGCACCGGCGACATCGCCGTCATGCAGGAGGACGGCTACACCCGCATCGTCGACCGCAAGAAGGACATGATCCTGGTGAGCGGCTTCAATGTGTTTCCCAACGAGCTCGAGAACGTCATCTCCCTCTGCCCGGGCGTGGTCGAGTGCGCGGCGGTCGGCGTGCCGGACGAAAAGCAGGGCGAGGCGATCAAGGTCTTCGTGGTCCGGCGCGACCCGAACCTGACCGAGGAGGCCGTCATGCAGTACTGCCACAACCAGCTGACCGGCTACAAGCGGCCCAAGCAGATCGAGTTTCGCGATGCGCTGCCGAAGACCAACGTTGGCAAGATCCTTCGGCGCGAGCTTCGAACCAGTACGCACGCCTGAATGAGCCGCGATCCTGCCGCGGCCGGACTGCCGGCGAACCTCGTCGTCTTCGAGCGCGGCTGGCTGTCCTCGAACAACATCCTGTTCATCGGCGTGGACGAGACCGCGCTGGTCGACACGGGATACGTGTCGCATGCGGAGCAAACGCTCGCGCTGGTGGAAGCCGCGCTCGCCGGCCGGCCGCTCGACAGGGTGCTCAACACCCATCTGCACAGCGACCACTGCGGCGGCAACGCCGCACTGCAGCGACGCTATCCGACCCTCCTCACCGACATTCCGCCCGGTGACGCCGAGGGGGTCTCGGCATGGAACGAAGAGGCCCTGAGCTTCCACGCCACCGGCCAGCGCTGCGCACGTTTCGGATTCACTGGACTGTTGCGTCCCGGGACCGAATGCATGCTCGGCGGGGCGCCCTGGCAGGTGCACGGTGCGCCGGGCCACGATCCGCACTCCATCATCCTCTTCGAGCCGGTGTCACGGACGCTGATCTCTGCCGACGCCCTCTGGGCCAACGGCTTTGGCGTCGCCTTTCCCGAGCTGGTGGGCGAGCCGTCGTTCGACGATATCGCCGGAACGCTGGACGAGATCGAGCGGCTCGCGCCGCGCCAGGTCATTCCGGGGCACGGCGCCGTCTTCTCGGATGTGGCGGGTGCGCTGGCTGCAGCAAGGCGACGGCTCGCGGGCTTTCAACAGAATCCCGCCAGGCACGCCCGCCATGCCCTCAAGGTACTGATGAAGTTCAAGCTGCTGGAACTCCAGTCGGTCGGCGCCGCGGAGTGGGCCCGCTGGGTCAAGGGGACCCCCTATCTCGAGTGCATCCGATCGCGGTTCTTTGCCGAGGTGGCAATGGATTCGCTGGCGGACGAGATTCTGAAGGAGTTGGTCGCATCGGGCGCCGCGGCAATGGACGGCAACTGCATCCGGAACGCCTGACGCAGATCGGATATCAGCCGACCAAGAAAAACGCCCGTCGGAGACGGGCGTTTTTTTGAACTGACAAAAGAAAAAGCCCAACCCTTTATGGGCTGGGCTTTTCTTGGCTGTAAGAGCCTGACGATGA
>CAMLCW010000476.1 GCA_946478645.1 uncultured Variovorax sp. | reverse complement strand
GCCGCATGGTGAGCCAGACCACCGGCTTCGTGGTGCAGCCCAACAAGGCCGTGGTGGGCGCCAACGCGTTCGCGCATGCCTCGGGCATCCACCAGGACGGCGTGCTCAAGGCGCGCGACACCTACGAGATCATGCGTGCGGAAGACGTGGGCTGGACCGCCAACAAGATCGTGCTCGGCAAGCTCAGCGGGCGCAACGCGTTCAAGCAGCGGCTGCAGGACCTCGGCGTGACGATGGAGAGCGAGGCCGACATCAACGCCGCCTTCCTGCGCTTCAAGGAACTGGCCGACCGCAAGTCCGAGATCTTCGACGAGGACATCCTCGCGCTCGTCAGCGCGGAAGAGCTGTCGAACGTTGACGAGCAGTTTGCGTTCGTCTCGCTCTCCCAGCACTCCGAAACCGGCGAACGCCCGCATGCGAGGGTCGTCTTTACGGCCCAGGGCAAGGAAGTCACCGGCGAATCCGATGGCAACGGCCCGGTCGATGCGTCGCTGAAGGCGATCGAATCGCATGTCCGGAGTGGCGCCGAGATGGTGCTTTACTCGGTCAATGCGATCAGCGGCTCGACAGAAAGCCAAGGAGAAGTTACAGTTCGGTTACAAAATGCAGGGCGGGTAGTGAACGGCGTCGGGGCAGACCCCGACATCGTCGTCGCATCCGCCAAAGCTTATTTGAGCGCGCTCAACAAGTTACAGAGCCAAGCTGAGAAAGTGTCTGCGCAGGGTTAGGTTCACGGGTCGTCCTTGATGTCGAATGAAGAAAAGGATGCAAGTAACTGATATTGCGTAACTTTTTTGATTTCGATACACTGCGGTTCCCATTTCGCCGCTGGAGATATTCCCAATGCCTGAAGCCCGTCTCCGCCGAGTTTCCAGCCAGCGGTTCCTGCCCGCCGTCAAAGCCCTCGCCGTCGCGTTCTGCGCCACGGCGTTTTTGCTGTCCGGTGCGCAGGCCGCCAAGAAGGAAAAGACAGTTGCCGCCAAGACCGCCGTGGCCAAGAAGGCCCGCGGCGCGGCACCGGCACAAACCAAGTCTGCCAAGGCGCGTGGCGCCCGCAGCGAGAAAGCCGTTCGCGGCGGCCGCAACGTGGTCGCCAGCATCCGCAAGAAGAACGGAAAGACCGTCGTGGCCGTGCAGCGCCGATCGGTGGTCCGCGTCGAGACGCCCGCGCGCCAGTCGTTCGGCCAGCTCGCCGGACTGCACAGCGTCGAGGACGCGCTCGACCTGAAGTCGAGCGTGGCGCTCGTGATCGACCAGGACACCCATGAAGTGCTGTTCAGCAAGAACGACCATGCCGTGCTCCCGATTGCGTCGCTCACCAAGCTCATGACCGGCCTGCTGATCAGCGAAGCCCATCTGCCGAACGACGAACTGATCACCATCACGCAGGATGACGTCGATACCGAGAAGGGCAGCCGCTCGCGCCTGACGGTCGGCACCACGCTCACGCGCGGCGAACTGCTGCACCTGGCGCTGATGTCGAGCGAGAACCGCGCGGCCCACGCCCTGGGCCGAACCTACCCGGGTGGCCTTGCCACCTTCGTGAGCGTGATGAACGCCAAGGCGAAGATGCTCGGCATGAAGGACACGCGCTACGTCGAGCCCACGGGCCTGTCGAGCCGCAACCAGTCGAGCGCCCAGGACCTGGCGTTGCTCGTGAGTGCCGCCTATGCCGACGCCACGGTGCGTGCGCTCTCCACCTCGCCTGAATACCAGGTCGAAGTCGGCAACCGCGTGCTGCAGTACAACACCACCAATCGGCTCGTGAAGAGCCCCGACTGGGACATCGGCCTGCAGAAGACGGGCTACATCTCCGAAGCCGGCCAGTGCCTCGTGATGCAGGCCAAGGTGGCCGGGCGCAAGCTGATCATGGTGTTCCTGGATTCGGCCGGCAAGCTCAGCCGCATCTCCGACGCCGAGCGCGTGCGCCGCTGGGTCGAGGCCACGCAGGCCTCGAGCACGCCGGCTGCGACGCGCAACGCGCACATCCTCCAGGCCGCGGGTTGACCGCGGCGGGCCCCGCGCGGCACCGGCCGCGCGAGAGGCTCAGCCGACGGCGGAGGCGCTGCTGCCGCCGCTGATCAAGGGCCCGTTGGCCGCGTCGGTGCTGCTCTTGTGGCCGAGCGCCTGCGAGATCTCGTTGGCGGTGGCCTGCAGCTTGGGCAGCCATCCCTCGTCGAGCCGGTCGGCAGGCGCGGAGATCGACAGCCCCGCGACCAGCTTGCCCTGGTCGTCGTAGATGCCGGCGGCCATGCAGCGCACGCCGAGCTCCAGTTCCTCGTTGTCGCGGGCGATCCCGTACTGGCGCGCCTTCGACAGCTCGCGCTCGAGCGCAGGCAGCTGCGTGATGCTGTTGCGCGTGTGGCCCGCGAGGCCGGTGCGCGTGGCGTAGCTGCGCACGCGCTGCGGATCGTCGGCCGCAAGAAACAGCTTGCCGGTCGATGTGAGATGCAGGGCCGCCCGGCCGCCGATGGCGCGCACCACCTGCATGCCCGAGCGTTCGCTGTACGAGCGCTCGATGTAGACGATCTCGTCGCCCTGGCGCATGCTGAGGTTCACGGGCTGCTGGGTGATCTTGTGCAGCTCGCGCATCGGGCCGAGTGCCGCGTCGCGCACGTTGAGCCGGCCCTTGACCAGGTTGCCGAGCTCGAGCAGCCGCATGCCGAGCCGGTAGCTGCCTGCCTCGGGGCGGTCGACGAAGCGACCGACCGCAAGGTCGTTGAGGATCCGGTGCGTGGTGGAAGGGTGCAGGCCCGTCTTTTCGCTGATTTCCTTCAGCGAAATGGCCTCTTCGCGCGAGGCGAGCACGTCGATCAGCGCGAACATGCGCTCGATCACTTGGATGACTGGAACGGCAGGAGCGTCGGTTTGGTTTTTTTTCATGGCGCGATGCGGTGTGGACCGGGCGCCATTTTACCTTGTGAAATCAGATGGCGCTTGCCACTGGCCGTCGATCAGCAGTTCGTGCGGCGCGAAGCGCGCCTTGTAGTTCATCTTGGCGCTGCCTTCGATCCAGTAGCCGAGGTAGACGTGGGGCAGGCCGAGCTTGCGTGCCTGTTCGATCTGCCACATCACGCTGTAGGTGCCGTAGGCGGTGGGGCGGGCGGCGCCGGCATCGGGTTCGTAGAAGGTGTAGACGGCCGAGATGCCGTCGTTCAGCACGTCGAGGATCGACACCATCCGCAGCGTGCCGGCGCTGCCGTCGGCGGCCGGTTCGCGGAATTCGACCAGCCTGGAATTGACGCGGCTCTGCAGCAGGAACTGGGTGTATTGGTCGATGCTGTCGTGGTCCATGCCGCCGCCGGCATGGCGGCCGTTCTGATAGCGAAGATAGAGCTGGTAGTGCTCCGGCACGAAGCACAGCTTGAGCACCCGCGCCTGCAGGT
>CAMLCW010000475.1 GCA_946478645.1 uncultured Variovorax sp. | reverse complement strand
CGACGAAGGTCTCGAAGGTGCCCTGCACGATGCCCTGGCTGCCGATGTAGATCCAACTGCCCGCGGTCATCTGGCCGTACATGAAGAGGCCCTTGCGATCGAGTTCGTTGAAGTGCTCCCAGGTGCCCCACTTCGGCACCAGGTTGGAGTTGGCGAGCAGCACGCGCGGCGCGTTCTCGTGCGTCTTGAACACGCCCACCGGCTTGCCCGACTGAATGAGCAGCGTCTCGTCGTCGTTCAGTTCCTTGAGCGATGCGAGGATCTGGTCGAAGCACTCCCAGTTGCGCGCGGCGCGGCCGATGCCGCCGTAGACCACGAGGTCCTGCGGGCGCTCGGCGACCTCGGCATCGAGGTTGTTCTGCAGCATGCGGAACGGCGCTTCGGTGAGCCAGCTCTTGCAGTTCAACTGGTTGCCGCGCGGCGCGCGGATCACGCGCGTGGGATCGTGGCGGGGGTCGGCGTTCGGTTGCAGCGGGAGTTTGTCGGGCGCGTTCATGGTGGGGATCTCCTTGATCAAGAGTGACTGGGCAGGATGTTCAGCAGCACGGCGGGCATCTCGGCCTTGCGCGCCCACTGGCGCATGGCCTCGATGTCGGGCGCGAGATAGCGATCGGTCTCGAGGAACGCGACCTGCTCGCGGATGCGCGCGAACTCGGCTTCGACGAGCGGCGAGCTCTTGGGGGCCACGCCGCCACGCTTGAGTTCGATGCCCTGCGCCGCAGCCATCGCTTCGATGCCGACGACGACCGCTGTGTTGTTCACCATGTCGCCGAGCCGGCGCGCCGCGAAGGTGGCCATCGAGACGTGATCTTCCTGGTTGGCGGAGGTCGGCAGGCTGTCGACGCTCGCGGGATGCGCGAGCGACTTGTTCTCCGACGCGAGCGCCGCGGCCGTGACCTGCGCGATCATGAAGCCCGAGTTGAGCCCGCCGTCGCGCACCAGGAACGGCGGCAGGCCCGACAAGCCGGTGTCGAGCAGCAGTGCGATGCGGCGCTCGGCGATCGCACCCACTTCGCTCACGGCCAGCGCAATGATGTCGGCCGCGAAGGCCACCGGCTCGGCGTGGAAGTTGCCGCCCGAGATCACTTCGCCGGTGTCGCAGAACACCAGCGGGTTGTCCGATGCCGCATTGGCTTCGATCGCCAGCACGCGCGCGGCATGCGCGAGGTTGTCGAGGCAGGCGCCCATCACCTGCGGAATGCAGCGCACCGAATACGGATCCTGCACGCGGCCGCAGTCGGCATGCGAGGGCACGATCTCGCTGCCGTCGAGCAGCATGCGCACCGCCGCCGCCACCGCGATCTGCCCCGGCTGGCCGCGCGCCGCATGGATGCGCGCATCGAAGGGCTTGATCGACCCCTGGACCGCCTCGAGCGACAGCGCGCCCGACATCAAGGCCGAAGCGAACACGTTCTCAGCACCGAACAGGCCGGCGAGCGCGAGCGCGGTCGACACCTGCGTGCCGTTGAGCAGCGCGAGGCCTTCCTTCGGGCCGAGCACGAAAGGTTCGAGGCCCACGCTGCGCATCGCTTCGGTACCGCCGACCACGCGGCCGTCGGCGAGCGTCGCCTCGCCTTCGCCGATCAGCACGCAGGCCATGTGCGCGAGCGGCGCGAGGTCGCCCGAGGCGCCGACGGAGCCCTTGCACGGAATGCGCGGCAGCACGCCCGCGTTGAAGAGCGCCAGCAGCGCGTCGACCAGCGCGGGGCGCACGCCCGAGTGGCCGCGCGCCAGGCTCACGGCCTTGGTCGCGAGCACCAGCCGCACCACCGGTGCGGGCAGCGGCTCGCCCGTGCCCACGCTGTGCGACAGCACCAGGTTGCGCTGCAGGTCGGCGAGGTGGTCGTTGCCGATGCGCGTGCTGGCGAGCTTGCCGAAGCCGGTGTTGATGCCATAGACCACCTGATCGTTCTCGACGATGCGGCGCACGGCGGCTTCGGCGCGTGCCATGCCTTCCTGCACCGACGGATCGAGCGCGAGGCGCAGGCCGCCGTGCAGGTGGATGCGGCGCAGCATGGCCAGATCGACGTGGCCGGGCGTGAGGGTCAGGGTTTCGGGGGTGGAAACTGAAGCCATGTGAACCTGTCTATACAAGTAGTTGCGTGAGAAAACTTCGGTTTCGGCGCGTTGGCAGGCGCTCAGCCGAAGGACGGATTGCCGTCGGCGCGAAAGCGGCTGCCCAGGCTGTAGCGCGAGGCCGGGTGCAGGCAGCGCACCCACGTGACGGGGATGTTGCGCGTCCAGGTGCGGCGCGTCAGCAGCAGGCAGGGGTCGGCAGGCGTCATCGCGAGGTGGCCGGCCTGCTCGGGCGTGGGCAGCACGGCATCGACGACATGTTCGATCTGGTCGAAGGGCACGTGGCGCACGAGGTATTCGCTCGGCGGCATCGCGGCGAAGTCCTGCGCGAGGTAGTCGGGCACCACCTGCGGATTGACGTAGCGCTCCTCGAGCTGCACCGGCGTGCCGTTCTCCAGGTGCAGGCAGGCGCTGTGGAACACCGAGCTGCCCGCGCGCAGGTCGAGCCAGGCGGCCACGTCGGGCGAGGCCGGCAGGCGCTCGACGGCGAGCATCTCGCAACGGTAGTCGTGACCGCGCTGGCGGATCTCGCTCGCGATGTTGGCGATCTGCAGGAGCGTGGACTGCGGCTTGGTCTCGGCCACGAAGCTGCCGACGCCGGCCATGCGCACGATGCGCCCCTGCGCCACGAGCTCGCGCAACGCGCGGTTCACCGTCATGCGCGAAATGCCGAACTGCGCGACCAGCTCGCTCTCGGACGGCAGGCGATGGCCGGCGGGCCAGGTGCCGTCCTGGATCTTGCGCGAGATGTGGTCCTTGACCTGCGCGTAGAGCGCGAGCGAGGGGTCGGGGCGGTGGCGGGTGGGGGGGGTCATGAAAGGCTGCCGAAGGCGGACTTCCGGACGCAGAAGTCGCGAAGGTTTCGCAGAAGTCGCAAAAAAGAGAACACCAAAAATAATTGGATTTCTCCTTCGGCGACTTCTGCGCTTCTTTTGTCTTTCTTCTGCATTCGGCCGGCCGTGTTCATTTCAATGCTCCGCCCCTGCCATCGATTCCGCCCGGATCTCTTCGGTCAGGCGCGCCTTGATGGCCATGAACTCGGGCGAGGTCTTGATCGTGTACTTGCGCGGATGCGGAAAGTCGACCGCGATCTCGGTCTTGATGCGGCCCGGCCGCGCGCTGAACACGGCCACGCGGTTGGCCATGAAGATGGCCTCGTCGATGTCGTGCGTGACGAACAGCACCGTCTTCTGCGCCGACTCCCAGATGCCGAGCAGCAGCTCCTGCATGAGCACGCGGGTCTGGTTGTCGAGTGCGCCGAAGGGCTCGTCGAGCAGCAGCATCTTGGGGTCGTTGGCGAGCGCGCGCGCGATGGCGGTGCGCTGCTGCATGCCGCCCGAGAGCTGCTTCGGAAAGTGGTTCTC
>CAMLCW010000474.1 GCA_946478645.1 uncultured Variovorax sp. | reverse complement strand
GGTTGAACTGCAGGCAGCGCGACAGCACGGTGACCGGCACCTTCTGCGGATCGGTGGTCGCGAGCACGAACTTGAGGTATTCGGGCGGCTCCTCGAGCGTCTTCAGCATCGCGTTGAACGCGGTGTTGGTGAGCATGTGCACTTCGTCGATCATGAAGACCTTGAAGCGCCCCTGCACCGGCTTGTAGACCGCCTGCTCGAGCAGCGACTGCACCTCGTCCACGCCGCGGTTCGAGGCCGCGTCGAGCTCGGTGTAGTCGACGAAGCGGCCCGAGTCGATGTCCTTGCAGGCCTGGCACACGCCGCAGGGCGTGGCCGTGATCCCGCCCTGCCCGTCCGGCCCCTGGCAGTTGAGCGACTTGGCCAGAATGCGCGACACCGTGGTCTTGCCCACGCCGCGCGTGCCGGTGAAGAGATAGGCGTGATGCAGGCGCTGCGTGGTCAGCGCGTTCTCGAGCGCCTGCACCACGTGCCCCTGGCCGACCATCTCACCGAAGGTTTTGGGACGGAACTTGCGAGCGAGCACGAGATAGGACATTGGGGGCATTCTAAAAGGCGCGGGCTGGCGACTTCACGCTTGTTACCGCGTCGCGCCGCCGAAATCGCATTCACGCCCTCGCGGCGGGGGCAAGTTCACGCGGTTAGAATCGACCCTGACGGGCCTCCCTGCATGGTGAAGTGGCCAACCGGGTCAGGTGGGGAACCAAGCAGCCCTAACTGCGTAGTCAGTGCCAGGGGTAAGGCTCGTCAACTAACATCCAGAAGCCGTGAGTTCCCGGAGAATTCACGCGCTGTGTCCGAGGGTTGCCAACCCCGGACGCCCAAACTCCCAGAACATCGCGCAGCCCTCCATGAACTTGGACATCCGGCCCGCCCGTCTCAGCGACCTCGAAGCGCTCGTGCGCCTCGACACCGTGGCCGCGCACGATGCACGCCGCACCACGCAAATCGAAAGGTGGATCGAGGGCCGCTTCTGCCATGTGATCGAGACCGATGGCGACATCGCCGCCTACGGCGTGCTGCACTACCGCTTCTTCGAGTGCGGGTTCATCGAGATGCTGATGGTCGGCGAGAACTTTCGCCGCAGGCGGCTCGGCCTCACGCTCATCGGCCACCTCCAGTCGATCTGCGAGCGCCCCAAGCTCTTCAGCTCCACGAACCGCTCCAATGAAGCCATGCAATCGCTGCTGAAAAAAGCCGGCTTCAGGGACAGCGGCCACATCGACAACCTCGATGCAGACGACCCCGAGCAGGTGTTCTTCTGGCCGGCTGAGCGCTGAACAGGCCTTCCGCTACAGCGCCAGTCGTTGGATCGCGCCACGCGCCGCAGCCGCCCCGCTCGCCATCGACGCGGTCAGCAGATAGCCGCCGGTCGGCGCCTCCCAGTCGAGCATCTCGCCCGCGACAAACACGCCCTGCACTGCAGACGCCATGAGCTGCGCGTCGAGCGCCTCGAAGCGCACCCCGCCTGCCGTGCTGATCGCCTCGTCGATCGGACGCGCGGCAACCAGGCGCAGCGGCACGGCCTTGATTGTGGCCGCGAGGCGCGCGGGGGCGTGCATCGCCTCGCGGTCGAGCACCTCGTGCAGCACGCCCATCTTGATGCCTTCGAGCCCGAGCCGGCTCTTCAGGTGGCTGCTGAGCGAACGTGCGCCGCGCGGATGCGCGACGGCGGCGTGCACCTGCTCGGCGCTGCGGTCGGGCAGCAGGTCGAGCAGCAGGGTCGCGCTGCCGCTGGCGGCGATCTCGTCGCGCAGCAGGGCCGACACGGCATACACCAGGCTGCCTTCGATGCCGGTTTCGGTGGCGACGAATTCTCCGCGTCGCGTGAAGCGGCGCCCCTGGCTGTCGGTGAACGAAACCGCGACCGACTTGAAGGGTTGGCCCGCAAAGCGGCTCGCGAAGTGCGGGGTCCAGCCGACCCCGTCGAAGCCGCAGTTGGACGGCTGCAGCGGCGCCACGTCGATGCCGCGCGCCTGCAGCCAGGGCGCCCAGGCGCCGTCGGAACCGAGCCGGGCCCAGCTCGCGCCGCCGAGCGCGAGCACCACCGCGTCGGCGGCCGCGGTGGCCTCGCCGTTCGGCGTGACGAAACGCAGCGCGCCGGCATCGAAAGCTCCCTCACCCACCCAGCGATGCCGCATGTGGAACTGCACGCCCGCGGCACGCAGCCGGTGCAGCCATGCGCGCAGCAGCGGCGCCGCCTTCATGTCGCTCGGGAAGACGCGGCCCGAGGTGCCAACGAAAGTTTCGATGCCGAGCCCGGTGGCCCACTCGCGCACCTGCTGCGGGCCGAAGGCCGTGAGCATCGGTTCGAGTTGCGCGCGCCGCTCGCCGAAGCGACTCATGAACACCTCGAAGGGTTCCGAGTGCGTGAGGTTCAGCCCGCCGCGGCCGGCCAGCAGGAACTTGCGGCCCACCGAGGGCATCGCGTCGTACAGGTGCACCTGTGCGCCGGAAGCGCTCAGGACTTCGGCCGCCATCAGGCCGGCGGGTCCGCCGCCGATGACGGCGACGGTGGAGGAAACAGTCATTCGAGATTCACCAGTTCGCCCTGCCCGGTGAGGAACGCGACGCGCACCGTGGCACCGGGATAGGCATGTTGCACCGCGGCGCGGTAGCGCTGCATCTGTGCGATCAGCAGCGCGTCCCGTTCAGGACGCGCGGCCGACTTGTAGTCGAGGATCCACCAAGCGCCGCTGTCGCGCTCGCGCACCAGGCGGTCGATCCGCAGGGTTTCGCCTTCATGCACGAGCGTGACTTCGTTGCCGTGCCAGTCGACCCTGCGATCGTCCCACACCCAGGCGCCGGCGCCCGCGCGGATGCGCTCG
This sequence comes from uncultured Variovorax sp., assembly GCA_946478645.1. Next base: position 624 of record CAMLCW010000474.1, on the reverse strand, counting down.
GCCAGCACGGCTGCGCCGCGTGCCTGCTGCGGCTCGAGCATGAACTCGCGCGCCACGGCACGCACGTGCGCAGCCGGCAGCGCCTCGCCCGGCACGGCCCATTCGAGCAGGCGGTGCATCGCTTGCCCGAACGCGGCCGCGCGCGCATCGGCCGTGGCGGCCGCGGCCTTCTTCGCAACCGCCGGCGCGGACAGCCCGGCAGGCAGCATCGGCAACTGCTTCAAGACGAAGCTGCCCGCCTGCGCCGCGAGCGGCAGCGCCGCGACGGGCTCGTCGGTCTCGACCGGCGTACAGCCCCGTTCGAGCCGCGTCCACCAGCTGCCCTCGTTGGCGCGCGCCGGGCGCACCGACGACAGCACCAGCCGCTCGCGGGCGCGCGTGGTCGCCACGTAGAGGCCGTTGAGTTCTTCGCGGTGGCGCGCGCGCTGTTCCTCGTCGAGCAGCGTGGCGGCGCAGCCGGGCGGCGTCTTCTCGCTCGCGAGGAACACGAAGCGCGTCGGCGCACTGTCGCTGCCCTTCCATTCGACGAGCACGCCCATGGTCTGCGCGCGCGAAGGCGGCGCGTCGCAGTCGAGCATGAGCACGGTGTCGGCTTCGAGGCCCTTGGCGCCGTGCACCGTGAGC
>CAMLCW010000473.1 GCA_946478645.1 uncultured Variovorax sp. | reverse complement strand
ACATCAAGATCAAGGACCGCAGCAAGGACATCATCATCTCCGGCGGCGAGAACATTTCCTCGATCGAGGTGGAGGACGTCCTGTATCGGCATCCGGACGTGCTGGCAGCCGCCGTGGTGGCCAAGCCCGACCCCAAGTGGGGCGAGACGCCGTGCGCCTTCGTCGAGCTCAAGGCGGGCGCGAAACTCGCGCCCGAGGACATCGTCGCGCACTGCAAGAAGCACTTGGCCGGCTTCAAAGTGCCGCGCGCCGTGGTCTTCGGCGAACTGCCCAAGACCTCCACCGGCAAGATCCAGAAATTCGAGCTGCGACGGTTGCTCGTGTAAGCCGCCGCCGTGGACGTGTGATCGCTTCCACTCACGGCTCTTCTCCCCGATCTCGACGCTCCCGCCTCCAACACCTGGTGCGCGCAGGAGGCCTGACGCCCGGAGAACGCCTCAACTGAACCCCCTCAACAGAAACCATCCATGCAACACCCACTCGAACCCGCCGAAGCCTTGGCCGCGGCGCTGCGCGATGCCGAGCAGCAGCGCGCCCCCTGTACGCCCTTGCGGCACCGCGCCGAGTCCCTCGGCTGGCCAACGACTCAGGAGAACGCCTACGCCGTGCAGCGCATCAATGAGGCACGCCGCATTTCGGGCGGTGACCGCGTCACGGGCCGCAAGATCGGGCTCACTGCCGCCAGCGTGCAGCGGCAGCTCGCGGTCGACCAGCCGGACTACGGCGCGCTCTGGAGTTCCACGGCTTTTGGCGACGGCGCGGAGATCCCGTTGGCCGGCTTCATCCGGCCCAAGGTGGAAGCCGAAGTCGCGATCGTGCTCGACAAGGATGTGACGGCCGCCGACGCAACCCTGGCCGACCTCTTCGCGGCCACGGCCTATGCGGTGCCCGCGCTCGAGATCGTGGACAGCCGCATTGCGGCCTGGGATATCCACCTGTTCGACACCATCGCCGACAACGCATCTGCCGCCGGCTACGTGCTCGGCGCGGACCCGAAGCGGCTGGACCAGCTGAGCCTGCGCGATGCCGGCATGACACTGGCCGAAGATGGCCGCGCTGTGAGCCAGGGCGGCGGCGGCGAGTGCATGGGCCACCCCCTGAATGCCGCCGTCTGGCTGACGCGGCAACTGGCCCGGCTCGGCACGCCGCTGCGCGCCGGGGACGTCGTGCTCACCGGGGCGCTCGGACCCATGGTGACGATCACCGCGCCCTCGTTCTTCGAGGCGCACATCGAAGGCCTCGGCCGCGTCGCGGCGCGGTTCACGTGAACATGCAAGGAAGCTCCATGAACAAGATCAAGGCTGCCATCGTCGGCAGCGGGAACATCGGCACCGACCTGATGATCAAGGCGCTGCGCGGCGCGCGGAACCTCGAGGTGGTCGCGCTCGCCGGCATCGACGCAAACTCCGACGGCCTCGCGCGCGCACGCCGCCTCGGCGTGGCAACCACCGACCAGGGAGTCGAAGGGCTCGCACGCGATCCCGTCTTCGCCGACATCGACATCGTGTTCGACGCGACCTCGGCTGCCGCGCACATCCGCAACGATGCCTTCCTGCGCGAGCGCAAGCCGGCGCTGCGCATGGTGGACCTCACGCCGGCCGCCATCGGCCCCTACTGCGTCCCGGTGGTGAACCTGGACGAACACCTGGACGCGCCGAACCTCAACATGGTCACCTGCGGCGGCCAGGCGACCATCCCCATCGTGCGGGCCGTCGCGCAGGTCACGACCGTGCACTATGCCGAGATCGTCGCGTCGGTGTCGAGCCGCTCTGCGGGTCCGGGCACGCGAGCCAACATCGACGAGTTCACCGAGACCACCGCCCGCGCCATCGAAGTGGTAGGAGGGGCCCGTCGGGGCAAGGCCATCATCATCCTCAACCCTGCCGAGCCGCCGTTGCTGATGCGCGACACCGTCTACACGCTGAGCGCCGGCGGCGACGAGGCCGCGATCGAAGCCTCGGTGCAGGCCATGGTGGCGGCCGTTCAGCAGTACGTGCCGGGCTACCGCCTCAAGCAGGCCGTGCAGTTCGAACACATCCCGCCCGCGCAGGCGCTGCAGATTCCCGGCGTCGGACGACTCGCCGGGCTCAAGACCTCCGTGTTCCTGCAGGTCGAAGGCGCGGCGCATTACCTGCCGGCGTATGCGGGCAACCTCGACATCATGACGAGCGCGGCCCTCGCGAGCGGCGAGCGCATCGCGGCGCGCCTGCTGGCCACCCGTGCCACGGCGAACGCCTGAGGAGATTCCAATGAATGGCAAGAAGATCTACATCTCCGACGTGACGCTGCGCGATGGCAGCCACGCCATCCGGCACCGGTACACGGTGGCGCAGGTGGCGCAGATCGCGGCCGCGCTCGATGCCGCGGGCGTCGACTCCATCGAGGTCGCCCATGGCGACGGGCTCGCCGGCTCCAGCTTCAACTACGGCTTCGGCGCGCACACCGACCTCGAGTGGATCGCAGCGGCGCGCAACGCCGTTCGCCGGGCGCGCATCGCCACCTTGCTCGTGCCGGGTATCGGCACCGTGCATGACCTGAAGGCCGCCCACGCGGCAGGTGCCAGCGTTGTGCGCGTTGCGACGCACTGCACGGAAGCCGACGTCGCAAAGCAGCACATCGAGACCGCGCGCGAGCTCGGCATGGATACCGTCGGCTTCCTCATGATGAGCCACATGACCAGCGCGGCGGAGCTCGCGCAGCAGGCGCTGAAGATGGAAAGCTACGGCGCCACCTGCGTGTACGTGGTCGACTCGGGCGGGGCGCTGGGCATGCAGGACGTGCGCGACCGGTTCCGTGCCTTGAAGGACGTGCTGCGTGCGGAAACCGTGACCGGCATGCACGCCCACCACAACCTCAGCCTCGGCGTCGCCAACAGCATCGTGGCCGTGGAGGAAGGCTGCGACCGCGTGGACGCCAGCCTGGCCGGCATGGGTGCCGGGGCCGGCAACGCGCCGCTCGAGGTGTTCGCGGCGGCGGCCGAGCGGCTGCACTGGAACCATGGCTGCGACGTGAAGGCGCTGATGGATGCGGCTGACGACATCGTGCGGCCACTGCAGGACCGGCCCGTCCGCGTGGACCGCGAGACGCTGTCGCTTGGCTATGCCGGCGTCTATTCCAGCTTCCTGCGGCATGCGGAAGCTGCCGCGTCGCGCTACGGCTTGCCGGCCGTCGACATCCTGCTCGAACTTGGCCGGCGCCGCATGGTCGGCGGCCAGGAAGACATGATCGTCGACGTCGCGCTCGACCTGCTGCGTTCGCGTGAAGCCGGACCCCTTGCCGCTGTCGCTGCAGCGGATGTGGCGAGCAAGGCAATGAACCCGGCGAGCCACAGCATCGGCGTGCGAAGTGCATAGGCGCGTTCAGGCCGTCTCTGGCCGCATCACTGCAGGACGATGTTCATCTTCCTTGCCATGTCGTTGAAGGTGCGCACATCGGCATCCGAGCGCTGCTCGAACTCCTTCG
>CAMLCW010000472.1 GCA_946478645.1 uncultured Variovorax sp. | reverse complement strand
CCCGACGGGCTCAAGGTGGACGAGGCCGAGCTCACCAACACCTTCGGCCCCGAATACCGCATGCTGCTGATCGGTGCCGGGCAGCTGGCCGAATACCTTGCGACCATGGCCAAGTTCAGCGGCTTCGCGGTCACGCTCTGCGACCCGCGCGCAGAGTACCGCACCGCATGGTCGGTGCCGGGCGTGGCGATCACCACCGAGATGCCCGACGACGCGGTGCAGGCCTTCAGGCCGGACCGGCGCAGTTGCGTGGTCGCGCTCACGCACGACCCCAAGCTCGACGACCTTGCGTTGCTCGAAGCCTTGCAGAGCGAAGCCTTCTACGTGGGCGCCATCGGATCGCGCCGCAATGCCGAGGCGCGGCGCGCCCGCATGATCGAGCACTTCGACCAGACCGAGGCTTCGCTCGCGCGGCTGCGCGGCCCGATCGGCATCTACATCGGCAGCAAGACGCCGCCCGAGATCGCGGTCAGCGTGATGGCCGAGATCCTCGCGGTGAAGAATGCGGTGACGCTGCCGCGCGAGATGGAAGTGGCGCGCGCCAAGGGCCTGCAGCAGCCGCAGGCCGTGGCGGGCTGACACGCACCGCGTGCGCGGCGGAGGCTACTCGACGCCCAGCAGGTCGTAGATCCGGCGCACGTACGCGCCGAACGCCGGGCTGGTCTTCACATGCAGCTTGCGCGGCTCGGGCAGCTCGATGCGGAAGAAGTCGGCCATGCGCGCCGGCCGGGCCGTGAGCACCGCGCAGTGCGAGCCCAGGAACACCGCCTCCTGGATGCTGTGCGTCACCACGATGAAGGTCTTGCGGCTCTGCTCCCAGATGCGCAGCATCTCGAGGTTCATCTTCTCGCGCGTGAGCGCATCGAGCGCGCCGAAGGGCTCGTCCATCAGCACCAGCTTCGGATCGTGGATCAGCGCACGCGCGATGGCTGCGCGCTGCTGCATGCCGCCCGAGAGTTCGTAGGGCAGCTTGTCGGCGAAGCCCGCGAGTCCGACCATTTCGAGCAGCTCGTGCGCGCGCTGGCGGGCCGCGCGGCGCTCCAGGCCGAGGATGTCGGCGGGCAGCATCACGTTGTCGAGCACGGTGCGCCACTTGAGCAACAGCGGCTGCTGGAACACCATGCCGACATCGCGCCCGGGCTGGAAGCCCGCGCCGTCGGGTCCGCCGATCTCGAGCGTGCCGCCGTCGTGGCCGTGCAGGCCCGAGAGGATCTTGAGCAGCGTCGACTTGCCGCAGCCCGACGGGCCGACCAGCGAGACGAGGTCGCCGGCATGCACGTCCATCGTCACGTCGGAAACCGCGAGGAATTCCTCGTCGCGCTTGCGGTAGACCTTGCGCAGCTGCCGCATGCGGATCAGCGGTGCGTCTTCGCGCGATGCCAGAACCGCGCTCATGCCAGCCACCGCCCGAGGTTCGCCTGCACGAACGCATCGTCCGCCAGGTCGCCGTGCTGGCGGTAGACGCGGTCGATCTCGTCCGACTGGCCGCGGCCCAGGCCCTCTTCGGGGTCGAGGCACCAGATGCCTTCGAGCAGGCCCTGGCGCCGCAGCACCTCGTGGCAGCCGGCGATGCAGCCATGGAAGTTGTTCGCCACGTCGAAGAAGGCGGCATTGCAGTCGGTGACGCGCGCATCGAGCGCGAGCAGCGCGGGGCTCAGCGTGCCGCCGCCCGCGGCGAGTTCGGCCTTGATCGCCTGCAACTGCTTCACCGCGCTCGAGGTCCAGACCGACCAGTGGCCGAGCAGCCCGCCGCGAAAGCGCACCTCGACCGGCGTGCCGTCGCGCATGGCCGCGAACGGCAGTGCGAGGTCGAGCACGATGTGGTCGTCGTTGCCGGTGTAGAGAAACACGCGCTCCTCGGCGCGCGCATCGACCAGCCCGCGCACCACGTCGAGCGTGCGGTAGCGGTTGAACGGTGCCACCTTGATCGCGAGCGCATTCGGGATCGATGCGAAGCGGCGCCAGAAGTCGCTCGACAGCACCGGGCCGCCGACCACCGTCTGCAGGTAGAAGCCGACGAGCGGAATCTCTTCGGCGATGGCTTCGCAGTGGGCGATGAGTGCGTCTTCGGGCGAGCCCGCGAGCGCCGCGAGGCTCAGCAGCCCCGCGTGGTAGCCGAGCGAGACGGCGGTGCGCGCCTCGGCCTGCGCCTGCGCGGTGGGGCCGCAGAGGCCGGCGATCATCGCCATCGGCCGGTCGCTCCACGCGAGGCGGTCGCGCATCGCGGCTTCGAGCACGGTGGCGTAGAGGCCGCGCTCGCGGATCGCGAACTGCGTGGTGTGCACGCCCACCGCAAGCCCGCCGGCACCGGCGTCGATGTAATAGCGCGTGAGCGCGCGCTGCCGACGGCGGTCGAGCCGGCGCGAGGCATCGAGCGCGAGCGGGTGCGCGGGAATCACCGTGCCCTGCGAGAGCAGCGCGAGCACGTCGGCGGGCAGGTCGGATCGGTTCAATGGCATCTGGATGTCCTCAGCCGAACTCGGGGCCGGCAATGGCGTGGATGAAGGCAGGCTGGCCGAGCGGCGGTGCCGTGCCGGGGCGCGCGGCAAGCGCCATGCGCGCGAAGCTTCGTTGCGGCGTGAAGCCCGCCTCGCGCAGCGCGGCGGCCATGGCGGGGCGGTTGTCGGGCACGTCGATGAAGACGCGGCCGTCGAGGCCGCGTGCGGCTTCCCGCAGCAGCGCCGCAGCCGTGTGCTCGTCGGCCGACAGCAGCGGGCCGATGTGGTGGGCGATGCGGCCCGCGCGCACCAGCCCGAAGCCCAGGCCGTTGCGCACGCAGCGGCTGCCGTCGCGCGCGAGCAGGTCGGCGAGCACCGCCGGGCGCGCAATGCCCAGTGCCTCGGCATCGAGTGCCGCGAGGCCATCGACGGGCGGCTTGCCGGCCGCGAGCGCATCGGCGTTGGCCGCGGTGGCCTCGCGCTGCCAGCGCGACAGCCGCCACAGCGTGTTGAAGCCGAAACTCGCATAAAGCGGCTCGCCCTGCGGCGTGGCATCGAGCATCGCGACCAGCCCGGCATCGCGCACCTGCTGCAGGCAGCGTGCGAACACCGCGCGGCCCAGGCCCTGGCCGCGCGCATCTGGCAGCACGAGGATCATGCTGATCCAGGCGGCGCCTTCCATCGGCAGCACGGCGCCGCTCGCGACGATCGTGCCGCGCGCATCGCGCACGGCATGCAGCGTGCCGTGCCGCTCGAACAGCCGCCAGTCGCATGCGGTCTGGTTCCAGCCGCTGGCGGCGACCAGCGCGTCGAGCATCGGCGCGTCGGCCGGTGCGATCGATGCGAGCGTTTCGACGGCGGGCGTGGCCACGGCTTCAGTACTTTCCGTCGCGGGACTCGAACTTGGTGGGCTTGCCGTACTGGCGCTGCTCGCGCGAGATCCAGTCGGCGACCCAGCGGATCTGCTGGGCGAGCGGCACGCGCGGATAGCCGAACAGGCGCTCGGCCTCGCCGGTGTTCATGAGCCAGGCGGTCGGGGCCTCCT
>CAMLCW010000471.1 GCA_946478645.1 uncultured Variovorax sp. | reverse complement strand
CGCCCACAGCCTGCTGCAGCTCATCTGGCTCGCGTCGCCCGCGCTGCCGGTGGGCGGCTTCTCCTATTCGGAGGGCGTGGAAGCGGCGGTCGAGTGGGCCGGCGTCGATTCGGAAGCGAAGGCCGCCGAGTGGCTGGCCGACCAGTTGCACCTGAGCTTCGCGCGCGGCGACCTCGCGCTCGTCGCGCAGGCCATCGCGGCTTGGCGCGCGGACGACGCGGCGCGCATCCGCGAACTCAACGACTGGGTCCTCGCGACGCGCGAGTCGGCCGAGTTCTTCCTGCAGACCGAGCAGATGGGCCGCTCCTTCGTTGAATGGCTCAAGCTGCACCACGCCGACACCGCCGAGGTGTTCGCCGGCCTGCCGGCGAGCTATCCCGTGGCCTTTGCCTTCGCGGCGAGCCGCACCACCGCCTCGGTGCACGACGGCTGCATCGCCTTCGCGTTTGGCTGGGCTGAGAACATGGTGGCCGCCGCGGTCAAGGCCGTGCCGCTCGGCCAGAGCGCCGGGCAGCGCATCCTCGGGCGCCTCGCGCACGACATTCCCGACGCCGTGATCCGCGCCATGGCGCTGTCCGACGACGAGCGCCAGGCCTTCGCACCGCTGCTCGCCGTGCTGTCGGCGCGGCATGAAACCCAATACTCCCGGCTTTTCAGAAGCTAGAAAACATGAACTCCGCCCTGCATCACATTCCCCGCCGCACCAAGAAGCTCCCGCCGCTGCGCGTGGGGATCGGCGGCCCCGTCGGCTCGGGCAAGACCACGCTGCTCGAGATGCTCTGCAAGGCGATGCGCGACAAGTACGACCTCGTCGCCATCACCAACGACATCTACACCAAGGAAGACCAGCGCCTGCTGACCGTGGCCGGCGCGCTGCCCGCCGAACGCATCATGGGCGTGGAGACGGGCGGCTGCCCGCACACCGCGATCCGTGAGGACGCGTCGATCAACCTCGAGGCGATCGACCGCATGCTCGAGGACTTTCCCGACGCCGACGTGGTGTTCGTCGAATCGGGCGGCGACAACCTCGCGGCCACCTTCAGCCCCGAACTCTCGGACCTGACGATCTACGTGATCGACGTGGCGGCCGGCGAGAAGATCCCGCGCAAGGGCGGCCCCGGCATCACCAAGAGCGACCTGTTCGTCATCAACAAGACCGACCTCGCGCCGCACGTCGGCGCGAACCTCGACGTGATGGAGCAGGACACGCGCCGCATGCGCCGCGAGCGCCCCTACGTCATGACCAACCTCAAGACCCACACCGGTGTGGCGGAGGTCGTCGCGTTCATCGAGGCGCGCGGTATGCTTGCCGAGGGCTGAGCGGCGCACTGCTTCCACGAAATCAGAAGCACCGCAAGCACATTCATCACATTTCTTCTTGAAATGTTTCATGCGCGGACCGGCAAGCCGGCCGCAGCGAAAACTAAGATGGAGCGCTTCGGGCGCCTCGATCCCCCTGGCGGGGATCTCGCCACCTGCAGGCACGGCCTCAGGTCGCGGCGCCGGAAACCTTCATCCACCCCCCGAAAGGAACCTGCCTTGAACAAGACCGAACTCATTGCCGCCATCGCCGAAGACACCAACCTGAGCAAGGCCGACGCCGGCCGCGCCTTCGAATCCGCCCTCGAGAACCTGTCGCGTGCCCTGGCTCGCGGCGACACCGTGCAGCTCATCGGCTTTGGCACCTTCGCGGTGGCGAGCCGCGCCGAGCGCACCGGCCGCAACCCGTCCACCGGCGAGCAGATCACCATCAAGGCCAGCAAGAGTCCCAAGTTCACGGCAGGCAAGGCCCTCAAGGACGCGGTCAACGTGGCGGGCTGACGGCCGCCGTCGGGGTGGTGCGCTGCGCTTGCTGCTGCGCATCGCCCCATCCCCCGCCCAGCGCCTTGTAGAGGTTGACCTTGTTCACCGCCTGCTTGAGCTGCAGCTCGATGAGCCGCTGCTGTTCGGCATGGAGCTCGCGCTGGGCATCCTGGCTCGCGAAATAGTCTTCGAGCCCGCTGCGGAAGCGCGTATGCGCGATCCCGGCCACCTTCTCCAATACCTCCACGCGCGACTGCTGCGCGGCCAGCTGCGGACGCAGGTGGTCGTCGGCGATCAGCGCGTTGGCGGTCTCGCGCAATGCGACCTGCGCGGCCGATTCGTACGAAGCCATCGCCCCCGCGAGGCGCTCCTCGTTGGCCGTGATGTTGGCCGAGCGGCGGCCCCAGTCGAAGATCGGCAGCGACACGCCCAGCACACCGGCCCAGCTCCTGTTGCCGCTGCTCAGTAGCGATGAAAGATCGCCGCTCACCCCGCCCGCGAGCGCAGTCAACGAGATCGTCGGCAGCATGGCGGCCTTGGCCGCGCCCACGCCCGAGTTAGCGGCTTCGACGCGCGCATAGGCCGCGAGCAGGTCGGGCCGGCGCTGCAGCAGGCTGGCGGGCAGCCCGGCCGCGACCGAGGCCGTGGACGACTCGGGCCAGCGCCTGCCGCTGCCGGTGTCGGTCGGGACCGGCTGGCCGACCAGCACATTGAGCCATTGCAGGTCCTGCGCCACGCGCATGCGGTATTCCTCCTGCTGCACGCGGGCGTTCTGCAGCAACGACTGCGACCGGTACACATCGAGCTGCGCCGCACCGCCCACGGCCTTGGCACGGCCGATCATGTCGGCATTGGCGGCCACGCTGGCCGCGGTCGCATCGGCCAGCGCCAGCAGCGCACGGTCGGCGCGCAGCGTGAGGTAGGCGTTCGACACCTCGCCCACCAGGTTCATGCGCGCGGCCGCATGGTCCAGGTCGCCGGCCTCGGCCAGCGCGCCGCCCTGCTGCGCGGTGCTCGCCTGGCGGCCGAAGAAGTCGAGCTCATACGAGGTGATCCCGGCCTGGATGTCGAAGCTGTTCGACACGCGGCCGTCCGAGGGCACGTTGCCGAGCGGGCTCAGCGAACCCTGCGGCGTGGTCTTGGCACGCTGCGCATGGCTCGACAGGCCGATCGCCGGGAACAGCGATGCGCGCGTGCCGGCATACACGGCGCGCGCCTCGCGCGCCTTGGCGGCATAGACCCGCAGGTCACGGTTCTGCGCCAGTGCGGTGGCGATCAGCCCGCGCAGCTCCTCGTCCTCGACGAAGCTGCGCCAGTCGACCGGCTCGGCGTTCGGCACCGTGGTGCCGGCCGGCCACTGCGCCGGCATCGTCAGGTCGGGCTCCTTCAGCGGGGGCGTCATGTTGCAGCCGCTCACCACGAGCACGATGCCGGTCGCGAGCACGAGCAGGCACAGCCGCAGCGCAAGCCGCACAAAGCCGGCGCCCGGCGCGCCGAAGCCCGCGCTCGCGAGCAGCGCCGACGCCGCGCGCCACGGCCGCACCTGCACCGCGACGTGGCTCGGCGGCACGTTGAAGACGTAGCCCACGAGCTGCTCGCGTTGCGCCTCGGTGGCGGCGAACTGCAGCTCCGCGCCGGCGGCACTGCGGCCCGCGAGCCGCGCCTTGAGCCATCCGACCGACTCG
>CAMLCW010000470.1 GCA_946478645.1 uncultured Variovorax sp. | reverse complement strand
GGTGGGCGACGAAGCGCACGTCGGGCTTGTCGATGCCCATGCCGAACGCGATGGTCGCGACCATCACGATGCCTTCCTCGCGCAGGAAGCGGTCCTGGTGGCGCTGGCGCACCGCGGCATCGAGCCCTGCGTGATAGGGCAGCGCGTTGATGCCGGCGCCCTGCAGCATCACCGCCACGTCTTCAACGCGCTTGCGCGACTGGCAATAGACCACGCCCGCATCGCCTTCGTGCTCGCGCTCGATGAAGCGCAGCAGCTGCGTGGTCGCGTCCTTCTTCTCGACGATGGTGTAGCGGATGTTCGGCCGGTCGAAGCTCGAGACGAACTGGCGCGCGTCCTCCAGCTGCAGCCGCTCGACGATGTCGGCCCGCGTGAGCGCGTCGGCCGTGGCCGTGAGCGCGATGCGCGGCACGCCCGCATAGCGCTCGTGCAGCACCGTGAGCGCACGGTATTCGGGGCGGAAGTCGTGGCCCCACTGGCTCACGCAGTGCGCCTCGTCGATCGCGAACAGCGAGAGCTTGCCGCGCGCGGCCAGCGCATCCATCAGCTCGAGGAAACGCGGCGTGGTCACGCGTTCGGGCGCGGCGTACAGCAGCGTGATCTCGGCACGCGCCATGCGGCGCTCCACCTCCTGCGTCTCCTGCCAGTCGAGCGTGGAATTGAGGAAGCACGCGTCCACGCCGGCCTCGTGCAGTGCGCCGACCTGGTCGTGCATCAGCGCGATCAGCGGCGACACCACGACCGTCACGCCCTTGCCGGCGCGCCGGCGCGCGATGGCCGGAATCTGGTAGCACAGCGACTTGCCGCCGCCCGTGGGCATCAGCACCAGCGCGTCGCCGCCGCCCACCACATGCTCGACGATGGCCTGCTGCGGCCCGCGGAACTGCGCATAGCCGAAGACCTCGTGGAGGATGTCGGCGGGCGTGCTCGGCGTGCTTCGGTCGGCGTCGGAGGGGAGGGGGGCAAGCGAGGACACGGGCGGCAGGCGGGTGGAACGGAACGGGAAAGAGGGAACGGGAGCGCGGCCGTGGATTGTCCCCCAGCCACCAGGAAATGACCGTGGCACGAGGTTTGCAATCGCAACGCCAGCCTCGGCGCCCTTCTTGTATAGACAGCAAAGCGGTGCGCTTTCACCGTACCGTGCACCGAAATGGTGTTTTTCGGGTTATCCTGTATATACAAGTAGGGGCGCCTGGCAACAATGCGAGGCGCGCGCCATCCGGTCCACGGAGCGCCGCCGAGCCAACGCTTACTCAAGAACGGAACCAGGAGTCCCCATGGTCAAGACGGTAGTTGTGAAGATCTCCCCGCTGCTGGCAGCGCTCGCCTGCGCGGCGGGCCTGGCCGGCCCGGCCGCCGCGCAGGAAACGAAGATTGCGCTCGGCATGTCGGGCTGGACCGGCTTTGCGCCGCTCACGCTCGCCGACAAGGCCGGCATCTTCAAGAAGAACGGCCTCGACGTCGAACTCAAGATGATCCCGCAGAAGGACCGCCATCTCGCGCTGGCGGCCGGCGCGATCCAGTGCGCCGCCACCACGGTCGAGACCCATGTGGCCTGGAACGCCAATGGCGTGCCGATCGTGCAGATCTTCCAGATGGACAAGTCCTACGGCGCCGACGGCATTGCGGTGCGCAACGACGTGAAAAGCTTCGCCGACCTCAAGGGCAAGTCGATCGGCGTGAGCGCGCCCGGCACCGCGCCGTACTTCGGCCTGGCCTGGATGCTCAGCAAGAACGGCATGACCCTGAAGGACGTGAAGATCGTCTCGCTCGAGCCGCAGCCCGCCGCGCAGGCCTTCGTGGCCGGCCAGAACGACGCCGCCATGACCTACGAGCCGTACCTGTCGACCGTGCGCGCCAACCCGGCGGCCGGCAGGATCCTGGCCACCACGCTCGACTACCCGATGGTGATGGACACCGTGGGCTGCGCGCCGACATGGCTCAAGGCCAACCCCAAGGCCGCCGCGGCGCTCACCAAGTCGTACTTCGATGCGCTCGAGATGATCAAGGCCGACCCGGCCAGGTCGAACGAGATCATGGGCTCGGCCGTGAAGCAGAGCGGCGAGCAGTTCGCCAAGTCGTCGGCCTACCTGCGCTGGCAGGACAAGGCCGTGAACCAGAAGTTCTTCGCCGGCGAGCTCACGAGCTTCATGAAGGAGGCCGCGGCGATCCTGCTCGAGGCCGGCGTGATCCGCAAGGCCCCTGACGACTACGCCGCGACCTTCGATGCAAGCTTCGTCAAGTAAGGCGCTGGCGCCCCGGCGGCGCCGCGCGTTCGCACCGCTCGAGCCCATCGGCGCGCGTGCGCGGGTGCTGCTCGGGTTGGGCTTCTTCGTGCTGTTCGTGCTCGCGTGGGCCATGGCCACGCTCGGCGGCTTCGTGTCGCCGACCTTTCTCGCGAGCCCGCCGACCATGCTCAAGGAAGGCTGGCTGCTCTTTACCGAGTACGGCTTCAGCCTCGACGTGGGCATGACCGTCTGGCGCGTGTTCGGCGGCTTCCTGCTGGCGGCCGTGTTCGCGGTGCCGCTGGGCATCGCGATGGGCACGTGGAAGACGGTCGAGGCCTTCTTCGAGCCCTTCGTGTCGTTCTGCCGCTACCTGCCGGCCTCGGCCTTCATCCCGCTGCTCATCCTCTGGGCCGGCCTGGGCGAGATGCAGAAGCTGCTCGTGATCTTCATCGGCTCGTTCTTCCAGATCGTGCTGATGGTGGCCGTCACCGTGGGCGGCGCGCGGCGCGATCTGGTGGAGGCGGCCTACACGCTGGGCGCCAAGAGCCGCGGCATCGTTGCGCGCGTGCTCATTCCTGGCGCTGCGCCCGGCATCGCAGAGACGCTGCGCCTGGTGCTCGGCTGGGCCTGGACCTACGTGATCGTGGCGGAGCTGATCGGCTCTTCATCGGGCATCGGCCACATGATCACCGACAGCCAGGCGCTGCTGAACACCGGCCAGATCATCTTCGGGATCATCGTGATCGGCGTCATCGGGCTGGTGTCCGACTTCGCCTTCAAGGCGCTCAACCGACGTCTCTTCGCATGGGCGGCACTGTGACGACGACGATGACCATGAACAACCAGCTTTCGATCCAGGGCGTCTCGCGCGTCTTCACCGGCGCCAAGGGGCAAAGCACGCAGGCGTTGCTGCCGATCGACTTCGAGGTGCGCGAGAACGACTTCGTCACCATCCTCGGGCCTTCGGGCTGCGGCAAGTCGACCTTGCTGCGCATCGTCGCGGGGCTCGACTTTCCGACCACCGGCCAGGTGCTGCTCGACGGCCAGCGCATCGAGGGGCCCGGCGCCGACCGCGGCGTGGTGTTCCAGAGCTACACGCTGTTCCCGTGGCTCACGGTGGCCCAGAACATCCGCTTCGGCCTGCGCGAGCGCGGGATGGGCGAGGCCGAGCAGAAGGAGCGCAGCGCGTTCTTCATCGCCAAGGTCGGCCTGCGCGGCTTCGAGAACCACTTTCCGAAACAGCTCTCGGGCGGCATGCAGCAGCGCACCG
>CAMLCW010000469.1 GCA_946478645.1 uncultured Variovorax sp. | reverse complement strand
AAGTCGTTCCTGGTGGCCGTCACCAACCCCAAGGGCTACCTGTTCTGCTCGGCGCTGCTGCCGCAGTTCATCGATCCCTCGGCCCCGCAGGGCATGCAGTACGCGCTCATCGCGGTGCTGTTCGCCGCGCTCGATGCGGCCGTGATGCTGGTCTACGCCTTCGTCGGCGCGCGCGCCATGCGGCTGCTCACGGCTGCCGCCGCGCGCTGGATCGACCGCACCTGCGGCGCGATGCTGCTGGCGCTGGCCGGCTCGCTCGCGTTCTACCGCCGCAGCGGCACTTGAGCGAGACCGGGCGGGCGGCGACCGTCGCCGATAATCGCACCCCATGAATCCCCTGCTCTCCAAGCTCCAGCCCTACCCGTTCGAGCGGCTGCGGCGCCTGTTCGAGGGCGTCACGCCCGATGCCGCCTTCGCGCCCATCAGCCTGGGCATCGGCGAACCGAAGCACGCCACGCCGGCCTTCATCAAGGAGGCCCTGGCCGCCGGCATGGACGCCCTCGCGGCCTATCCCGCCACGGCCGGCAACCCCAAACTGCGCGCCGCCTTCACGGGGTGGCTCGAGCGCCGCTACGGCTTGAAGCTCGATCCGGCCACCCAGGTGCTGCCGGTCAACGGCTCGCGCGAGGCGCTGTTCTCGCTCGCGCAGACCGTGGTGGACGCGCGCCGATCGCCAGCGCCGGTGGTGGTGTCGCCGAATCCGTTCTATCAGATCTACGAAGGCGCGGCGCTGCTGTCGGGTGCCGAGCCGTACTACGTGCCAAGCGTGCCGGCGCGCAATTTCGCAGTCGACTGGGACAGCGTGCCCGAGGCCGTCTGGGCGCGCACGCAGTTGGTCTTCGTCTGCTCGCCCGGCAACC
This sequence comes from uncultured Variovorax sp., assembly GCA_946478645.1. Next base: position 2,647 of record CAMLCW010000469.1, on the reverse strand, counting down.
CGACCGGCGCGGTGATGCCGCTCGAAGAGTGGCAGAAGCTGTTCGCGCTCTCGGACCGCCACGGCTTCGTGATCGCGGCCGACGAGTGCTACAGCGAGATCTACTTCCGCGACGAGCCCCCGCTCGGCGGCCTGGAGGCGGCGGCCAGGCTCGGCCGCAGCGACTTCAAGAACCTGATCGCGCTCACCTCGCTGTCCAAGCGCAGCAACGTGCCGGGGCTGCGCAGCGGCTTCGTGGCTGGCGACGCGGCCATCATCCAGGCCTTCCAGCTCTACCGCACCTACCACGGCAGCGCCATGAGCGGCGCCGTGGCCGCGGCCAGCATCGCGGCCTGGGGCGACGAGGCCCATGTGGTCGAGAACCGCGCCAAGTACCGCGCCAAGTTCGAGGCCGTCACGCCGCTGCTCGCGCAGGTGCTCGACGTGCGCCTGCCCGACGCCAGCTTCTACCTCTGGGCCGGCGTGCCCGAGGCGTGGGCCGGCGACGACGAAGCCTTCGCCCGCGCGCTCTACGCTCAATACAATGTGACCGTTCTGCCGGGGAGTTATCTGGCGCGCGACACCACCCAGGGACCCGGCGGCGCCAACCCCGGCCGCGGCCGCATCCGCATGGCCCTGGTGGCCGAAACGGCCGAGTGCGTGGAAGCCGCCGAGCGCATCGTGCGCTTCGTGCAGGCCGGCGCGCCGGCGCGCTGAGCGCCTTCCTTATCGGCATTTCCCTTTTTTCAACGAGACCTTCTCATGACCCAGCAACTGCAACAAACCATCGACGCCGCGTGGGAAGACCGCGCCAACCTCTCGCCCAGCGCCGCACCGGCCGAAGTGCGCGAGGCCGTCGAACATGTGATCGCCGAACTCAACAACGGCAAGCTGCGCGTGGCCACGCGCGAAGGCGTCGGCCAGTGGACCGTGCACCAGTGGATCAAGAAGGCGGTGCTGCTGTCGTTCCGACTCAAGGACAACGAGCAGATGCAGGCCGGCTCGCTCGGCTTCTTCGACAAGGTGCCGACCAAGTTCTCGCACCTGTCGGCCGCCGAGCTCAAGGAATCGGGCGTGCGCGTGGTGCCGCCGGCCGTGGCGCGCCGCGGCAGCTACATCGCCAAGGGCGCGATCCTGATGCCCTCGTACGTCAACATCGGCGCCTACGTGGGCGAAGGCACCATGGTGGACACCTGGGCCACCGTGGGTTCGTGCGCACAGATCGGCGCCAACGTGCACCTGTCGGGCGGCGTCGGCATCGGCGGCGTGCTCGAGCCGCTGCAGGCCGGCCCGACCATCATCGAGGACAACTGCTTCATCGGCGCGCGCTCCGAAGTGGTCGAAGGCGTGGTGGTCGAAGAGAACTCGGTGCTCTCGATGGGCGTCTTCATCGGCCAGAGCACGCCGATCTACGATCGCGCCACCGACACCGTGATCTACGGCCGCGTGCCCGCGGGTTCGGTCGTGGTGGCCGGCACGCTGCCGAAGCCGGGCGGCAAGTACAACACCTACGCCGCCATCATTATGAAAAAGGTCGACGCCAAGACGCGTTCGACCACCTCGCTCAACGACCTGCTGCGCGACTGATCTTTCTTCTTTCGCCAGACCGACCCGCCCCCGAGGAGAGCGCCCGATGAACATGATGGAACGGATCCTTCGTCTGATGGCCGAGCGCAAGGCGTCCGACATCTACCTTTCGGCGCACTCCCCGGTCCTGATCCGCATCAACGGCAGCTGCGTGCCGATCAACGCGCAGGTGCTGCCGGCCGCCGCGCCGCTCGCGCTGCTGGCCGAAGTGGTGCCCGAGGCCCGCATCCAGGAGCTCGAGCGCACCGGCGAGCTCAACATGGCGGTGATGCTCGAGGGCGCCGGCAACTACCGCATCAGCGCCATGCGCCAGCGCGGCAGCTACGCGGTGGTGGTGCGGCACATCGCATCGACGATCCCGAGCTTTGCCGACCTGAACCTGCCCGACGTGCTCAAGACGCTCATCATGGAAAAGCGCGGGCTGATCCTGATGGTGGGCGCCACCGGCGCGGGCAAGACCACCACGCTGGCCTCGATGCTCGACTACCGCAACGAGCACGCCTCCGGTCACATCCTCACGGTCGAGGAACCGATCGAATTCACCTACACCAACAAGAAGTCGATGGTGAACCAGCGCGACGTGGGCAGCGACACCGAGTCGCTGCAGGTCGCGCTCAAGAACGCGCTGCGCCAGGCGCCCGACGTGATCCAGATCGGCGAGATCCGCGACCGCGACACCATGACGGCCGCGATCGCCTATGCGCAGTCGGGCCACCTGTGCGTGGCCACGCTGCATGCCAACAACAGCTACCGCGCGCTGAACCGCATCCTGAGCTTCTACCCGGTGGAAGTGCGCCCCACGCTGCTCGGCGACCTCGGCGGCGCGCTGCGCGCCGTGGTCTCGCAGCGCCTGCTGCGCACGCCCGCGGGCGGCCGCGTGCCGGCGCTCGAGGTGATGCTGAACACCGCCCTGGTGGCCGAGCTCATCGAGAAGGGCGACTTCTCGGGCGTCAAGGAAGCCATGGAGCAGTCGATGGCCGAAGGCTCGCAGACCTTCGAGGAAGACATCGCGCGCCTCGTCACCGAGAACCGCATCACGCGCGAGGAAGGCCTGGCCCATGCCGACTCTCCCACCAACCTGA
>CAMLCW010000468.1 GCA_946478645.1 uncultured Variovorax sp. | reverse complement strand
CGCTCGTCGACATGACTCCCGTAGTAACTGTAGGGCCAACCGTAGAACGCTCCGCGGTCGACGGACGTGAGGTAGTCGGGCACGAGGTCGCTGCCGATCTCGTCGCGCTCGTTGACCACGGTCCACAGCGCCTTCGTCGAGGGCTCCCACGCCAGCCCGTTGGGATTGCGCAACCCGGTCGCGAAGAGCCGCTTCTCGCCCGTCTTCGCATCGACCTCCCAGATCGCGGCGCGGCCCTCTTCGGCGTCCAGCCCGTTCTCGCCGATGTTGCTGTTGGAGCCGACCGTGACGTAGAGCTTGGTGCCCTCGGCGTTGGCGATCACGTTCTTGGTCCAGTGGTGGTTGATGCCCGCGGGCAGCGGCGTCACCTCGGTGGGCGTGGCGCTGGCGGCGGTCTGGCCTTCGGTGTAGGGCACCTTCACGAGCGCGTCGGCGTTGGCGATGAAGAGTTCGCTGCCCACCAGTGCCATGCCGAAGGGCGACTTGAGGTTCGACAGGAACACCTGCCGCACCTCGGCCGCGCCGTCACCGTCGGCATCGCGCAGCAGCGTGATGCGGTTCGGGCTCGGCACGTTGGCGCCGGCCCGGCCCATGACCTTTTTCATCACCCATTGGCGGACCTTGTCCATCGGGCCGCCGGCATCGCTGCCTTCGGGCTTGGGCGGCTTGTTGCTCTCGGCCACCAGCACGTCGCCGTTGGGCAGCGTATAGACCCAGCGCGGATGTTCGAGCCCGCGCGCGAAGGCGGCCACGCGCAGGCCCGCGGCGGCCTTGGGGGCGGCGGTGTCGGTCCAGCCGATCGCCTCGGCCACGTTGACGGTGGGAATCAGCGTCTTGTTGGGCTCCGCCAGCTTCGGCTGCGCGCCGACGGTGGCTTCGGGCGGCAGCTTGGCGGCCTCGCCGCAGCCGGCCAGCGCCAGCACCGCGGCCAGCGAAGCCGCGCAGGCCGGGGCAATGGAAATGTTCGTCGGGAACAGGGTCTTCATGCGCATACGCGTTCCTCTGTGGTCTCGGCGCCATGGCCGCGTGCCGACCCATCATGCGGACGGCTTCGCCGCAGGCTGTCGGCCGTAGGCGCTTTCCGGCGTGGGCGCACCTCGTGCACGCATCGCCGCTACCATCGACCGCATGACCGACGACCTGTTCCGCGCCGACGCCTACCTGCGCGCCTGCGACGCCCGCATCCAGCGCATCGACGACGAAGGCAGCATCGTGCTCGACCGCACCGTGTTCTATCCGCTGGGCGGCGGCCAGGCCGGCGACACCGGCGTGCTGGTGCTGGCCGACGGCCGCGAACTCGCGATCGCCGACACGCGCAAGGGGAAGGACGGCGAAGGCCGGCCCACGAACGAGATCGTTCACGTGCCAGCGCCGGAACAGGCCGGCCTGCTCGCCGCGCTGAAGCCCGGCGACGCCGTGACCGCGCGCCTCGACTGGGCGCGCCGCCACCGGCTGATGCGCTTCCACACCGCGACCCACCTGCTGTGCCACCTGGTGCCGGTGCCGGTGAACGGCTGCTCGATCACGCCCGACTACGCGCGCCTCGACTTCCACATGACCGAGCCGCTCGACAAGGAAACCCTGACCGCCGGCCTGGCCCGGCTTGTGGCCGCCGCGCATCCGCTCGTGGTGGGCGCGATCACCGACGCCGAACTCGACGCCAACCCGGCGCTGGTCAAGAGCATGAGCGTGCAGCCGCCGCGCGGCACGGGCACGGTGCGCACCATCCGCATCGGCGGCGAGGGCGAGGCGCAGATCGATCTGCAGCCCTGCGGCGGCACGCACGTGGCGAACACCGCCGAGATCGGCGCGGTGGTGGTGACCAAGATCGAGAAGAAGAGCGCCAACAGCCGCCGCGTGGTGCTGGGCTGGGCGGAATGACGCCGAAACCGCCGTCCGGCGCCGTGCGCCGGAACTTCGCCCCGCCGGGCCGCTCCGACTGACCGGCATGAACCTTCCCCGTCTCTTCCGCTGCGCTGCATTCCTGATGGCAGCGGCCGCCGCCTGGCTTCCGGCCGCGGCGCAGCTGGCATCCAGCGCCGGCCCCGTCGTCACCACCCCGCACGTGCGCGCCGAACTGGTCGCGCACGCGCCCGATGGCGTCTCGCCGGGCGCGCCGGTCTGGGTCGGGCTGCAGATCACGCACCAGCCCGAGTGGCACACCTACTGGAAGAACGCCGGCGATTCGGGCCTGCCCACCGAGCTGAGCTGGACCTTGCCGGCCGGCGTCTCGGCCGGCGACATCGCCTGGCCCGTGCCGCGCAAGATCCCGATCGGCACGCTGGCCAACTACGGCTACGAAGGCACGGTGCTGCTGCCGGTGCCGCTCGAGGTGGCGAGCACCTTCCAGCCGCCACTGGCCTTCGGCAGCCAGGCGCAGGCCATGGACATCCGGCTCAAGGCCAGCTGGCTGGTCTGCCGCAAGGAATGCATCCCCGAGGAAGGCGAGTTCAGCCTGGCGGTGCCGCTCCGTGGCTCGACCGCGCTGCACAAGGCCGCGTTCGACGCCGCCCGGGCCGCTGAGCCGCGGCCGCTGGCGCAGCCCGGCGCGGTCGAGGTCCGCGGCAACAGCCTGCAGGTGCGGCTCGAAGGCCTGCCCGCCGCGGTGCGCGGCAAGACGCTGGCCTTCTTTCCCGAGACGCCCGAACTGATCCACACCGCCGCCGTCGAGGGCAAGGACTGGACCCAGCGCTGGCAGGACGACGGCAGCTGGACCGCGACCGTGCCGCTGGCCGCGCAGCGCAGCGCCAGCCCGTCGACCTTGCCGCTGGTGGTGGCGCTCGCCGAGTCCGACCGCGTGGCGGGCCGGCCCGTCGCCTGGCGCACCGAGGCACCCGTCAGCGGCAGCTGGCCCGCCGCGGTCGCGCCGCGCGCCGAGGTCTCGCCGGCGCTGCAGGCCGCGCTTGCCGCCAATGCGGCCGAAGCGGCCTCCCGCAGCACGGGCACGGGCACGGCACCGGCCGGCCCGCCGCCGCAGCCCGCCGCCGCGTTCATGGTCGCGCTGCTCGGCGCACTGCTCGGCGGGCTGCTGCTGAACCTCATGCCCTGCGTGTTCCCGATCCTGGCGATCAAGGTGCTGGGCTTCACGCGGCAGGCCGGCAACCGCAGCGCCCACCGCAGCGCAGGCCTGGCCTACACCGCGGGCGTGATGCTCTCGTTCCTGGCGCTCGGCGGCGCCATGCTCGCGCTGCGCGCCGCGGGCGCCCAGCTCGGCTGGGGCTTCCAGCTGCAGTCGCCGGCCGTGGTGGCGGCGCTGGCGGCGCTGTTCACGCTGCTCGGGCTCAACCTCGCGGGCGTGTTCGAGTTCGGCCATGTCGCGCCGTCGTCGCTGTGCGCGGCGCAGGCCAGGCACCCGGTCGTGAACGACTTCCTTTCGGGCGTGCTCGCCGTGGTGGTCGCCTCGCCATGCACCGCGCCATTCATGGGGGCCTCGCTCGGCTTCGCGATCGGCCTGCCGGCCACGCAGGCGCTGCTGCTTTTTGCGGCGCTCGGCCTGGGGCTGGCGCTGCCGTA
>CAMLCW010000467.1 GCA_946478645.1 uncultured Variovorax sp. | reverse complement strand
ACCTTGCGGCCCATCTGGTCGGTCACGCCGCCGGCCGAGTAGGGCACGATCAGCTTCACCGGCTGCTTCGGGTAGGCGGGCTGCGCATGCGCCGTGAGGGCGAGGGTGGCCGCGCAGGCGGCGGCGATAAGCGTTGCAACGCGTGTCGCGATGGTCTTCATGGTTGTCTCTTTCGTTGTCGGTTTTCAGGCGGCCGTGGTGCCGCCGTCGATGGTCCAGGCGGCGCCGCGCACTTCCTGTGCATCGTCGGAGCACAGGTAGGACGCCAGCGAGGCGATCTGGTCGATGGTCACGAAGCGTCCCGAGGGCTGGCGCAGCCCGAGCAGCTTGCGTGCGGCGGTCTCGTCGTCGAGGTGCTCGCGCTCGGCCAGCGCGTCGACCTGGCGCTGCACCAGCGCCGTGAGCGCCCAGCCCGGGCAGATCGCGTTGCAGGTGATCGGTGTCTCGGCGGTTTCCAGGGCCACCGCCTTGGTCAGCCCGATCAGGCCGTGCTTGGTGGCGTTGTAGGCCGACTTGCCGGCCCTGCCGCGCAGGCCGCTGATCGATGCGATGTTCACGATGCGGCCCCAGCCGCGCTCGCGCATGCCGGGCAGCGCGAGCCGGATGGTGTGGAAGCTGGCCGACAGGTTGATGGCCAGCATGTCGTTCCAGGCCGCGACCGGGAACTGCTCGATTGGCGAGACATGCTGCATGCCGGCGTTGTTGACGAGGATGTCCACCGCGCCGCCGCCGAGCTCGCTGGCGGCCGCAATCAGGTTTTCGATCTGCGCCGCGTCGCGCAGGTCCGCCTGCAGGTAGTCGGCGCGCACGCCGAATTCATCCGCCAGCGCCTTGCAGACCTCTTGCCCTTCGGCCTCCGGCGCGATGCCGCTCACCACCAGGCGTGCGCCGCCGCGCGCCAGGCGCCGTGCGATGCCGAGGCCGATGCCGCTGTTGCCGCCCGTCACCAGGGCGGCCCGTTGTTCGAGTTCCATGTTCTGATCCTTTTGCATCCCTGTAGGACTTTCATCGTAGAAATGCCTCATTGAGATGTCCAATACCGATTTCAAGACGTATTGATATCGTCTGCATCTGAATAGGAGAGGGCGTCCCGATGGAACTTCGGCATCTGCGCGGCTTCATGGCCGTGGCACAGGAACAGAGCTTCACGCGCGCGGCCGAGCGCCTGCACATGGCGCAGCCGCCGCTCAGCCAGCGCATCCTCGAACTCGAGCACGAACTGGGCGTGCGGCTGTTCGACCGCCACACGCGGCAGGTGTCGCTGAGCGCCGCCGGCCGCGCGTTCCTCGAAGGCATCGAGCCCGTATTCGCGCAGCTCGACCAGGCCGCCGAGGCGAGCCGCCGCGCGCACCGCGGCGAGACCGGGCGCCTGCGCCTCGGCTTCACCGGCCGCGCGAGCCACCACCTCCTGCCCCGCCTGGTGCAGGCCTTCCATGCGCGCCATCCGGGCGTGGCGCTCGACATCGAGGGCCCGCTCGCCACCGGTCCGCTGCAGGCGTCGCTGCTGGACGGATCACTCGATGCGGCGCTGTGCTTCCTGCCGCTCGGCGGCGACGGCATCGCGACACGCGCATTCGCGCGCAGCGAGCTCGCGCTGTTCCTGCCGGCGTCGCATCCGCTGGCCGTGCGCGCCAGTGTGCCGCTCGCGGCGCTGGCCGGCGAGCCCTTCGTGGGCTATCCGGCCAACCACGGCTTCCACCTGCGCGAGGCCATGGATGCGGAATGCCGCCGCGCCGGCTTCGCGCCGCGCGTGGTGCGCGAATCCGAGGCGTCGCAGGTGCTGCTGTGCCTGATCGCGGCGGGTGCGGGCGTGTCGCTGCTTCCGCGCGAACTGGAGGCGCTCGAGGAGTTCGGTGGGGTGGTGCTCAAGCCGCTGCGGCCGAAGGCGCGCGCCTTACAGCACGGCCTGGCGTGGATGGCGGGCAACCGGAACCCGGCATTGGCGAACCTGCTGGCGATCGCCTGACGCGCAACGTTCGCTGCGGCGCGGCGGCCGATGTCAATGCGCGCCCGTCTCCCCGAGCACGTCGCGGCAGTGCAGCTGCAGCTGCTGGAAATGCGAGCGCCACGCGACCGCATCGACCCAGTGCTCCAGGTCCAGCCGCAGCCACACCTGGCGCCGGCCTTCGGCACGCTGCGTGAGCTTGACGCGCAGGCCTTCGCCGCTCGGCCGGCTGGCGAGCTCGACACTGGTCTCGAGCAGCGGGATAACGACGCGCTGCATCGCCGCGGCGCTGTCGAGCGTCTTCTTGAGCACGAGGTGGCATTCGTCGCGCGGCGCGAGCCGGCGCGGCCGGCCGCCGTGCGCGAGGTAGCCGTTGAGCACCTCCAGGTGCTCGGCCATGGTCATCTGGCGTAGGCTGGGCGCGTCCTGGTCGGGGTAGCGGCTGCAGCCGGCCGCGAGGGCCAGGGCCAGCAGCATCAGCGCGGCGGTGATCGGCAGCGACGACGTGCGGAGGCGGTTCATGGTCGGGGGATCGTCGGGTGCGGGAGTGCCGGAGGCCGCGCCATGATAGCGGCAGCCTGCGCATCCACGATGAAGTCCGGCGAGGCCGTCGGCTGGAGCGTCTCAGGGATATCCCCGCGGAACTTATTCGGATTCACGCGCCCAGACGGGCTCCGCCCGGCATTGCCGGACATTCCAACTCCGATAGAAAAGGAACCCGTTCTCCATGAGATTCACCCGACTTCCCGCCTTGCTGCTGGCCTTTGCCCTGAGCTGGATCGCGCTGCCGGCCGCATTCGCCGCCCCGCAGATGGTCAGTGTCGCCGTCGAAACGCTGAACATGCGCACCGGCCCGGGCCAACGCTACGAGGCCCATTGGACCGTCGGCAAGGGCTATCCGTTCCGGGTGATCGGCAGGAAGGGCGCGTGGCTGAACGTGCGCGACTTCGAGGGCGACAAGGCCTGGGTGTTCCGCGCGATGACCAGCAAGACGCCGCACCACGTGGTGAAGGTGGCCGTGGCCAACCTGCGCAAGGCGCCCAGCACGCGCAGCGCGATCGTGATGAAGGCCGCCTATGGCGACGTGCTGCGCACGCTGGCGCGACGCGGCAGCTGGATCAAGGTGAAGCACGAGGGCGGCGCCACCGGATGGATCTCGCGCAAGCTGCTCTGGGGCTGGTAGCCGCCGTGAGCGGCAGGGAGATTGCCTACGCCTGCGTGGCCTGGCGCACCGCACGCTCCCAGCGCGCCATCGATTCGTCGGCCTGGGCACGGCCCATGGTCGGCATGAAGCGCCGCTCGACCTTCCAGAGCTTGGAGAGTTCGCGCACGTCGCTGTAGAAGCCGGTCGACAGGCCGGCCAGGTAGGCCGCGCCCAGCGCCGTCGTCTCGATCACTTCGGGCCGCACCACGGGAATGCCCAGCAGGTCGGCCTGGAACTGCATCAGCAGGTCGTTCACGCTCGCGCCGCCGTCCACGCGCAGCTCGGCCACCGGCGCGCCGCCGGCGGCCACCGCGTCGCGGCTCATGGCCTGCAGCAGCGCGGCGCTCTGGTAGGCGATGCTCTCGAGCG
>CAMLCW010000466.1 GCA_946478645.1 uncultured Variovorax sp. | reverse complement strand
TGCCGCCACAAGATCTTCAACGCCGACTTCACCATCGACGGCGTGGCGCAGCCGCAGAGCCTGTTCTCGATGATCCGCCACACCGAGCGGCAGAACCCGCAGCACACCGTGGTGGCCTACGCGGACAACGCCTCGATCATGGAAGGCACGACCATCGAGCGCTTCGTGCCCGAGCCGGGCTCGCAGAACTACCGCAAAGACAGCGCGCTGAGCCATGTGCTGATGAAGGTCGAGACGCACAACCACCCGACCGCGATTTCGCCGTTTCCGGGCGCCTCGACCGGCGCCGGCGGCGAGATCCGCGACGAGGGCGCCACCGGCCGCGGCTCCAAGCCCAAGGCCGGCCTGACGGGCTTCACGGTGTCGAAGCTCTGGCCCGAAGCCGGCCATTACGGCAAGCCCGAGCACATCGCGAGCCCGCTGCAAATCATGACCGAGGGCCCGCTGGGCGGCGCCGCGTTCAACAACGAGTTCGGTCGGCCCAACCTGCTCGGCTATTTCCGCGAGTACGAGCAGGCGGTAGCGAGCGATGTCGACACCGTGCAGCGCGGCTACCACAAGCCGATCATGATCGCGGGCGGCCTGGGCAGCATCGACGCCACGCAAACCAAGAAGATCCTGTTCCCCGCCGGCTCGCTCCTGATTCAGCTCGGCGGGCCCGGCATGCGCATCGGCATGGGGGGCAGCGCCGCGAGTTCGATGGCCACCGGCGCCAATGCGGCCGAACTCGACTTCGACTCGGTGCAGCGCGGCAACCCCGAGATCGAGCGCCGCGCGCAGGAAGTCATCAACCATTGCTGGCAGCAGGGCGCCGCCAACCCGATCCTCGCGATCCACGACGTGGGCGCGGGCGGCCTGAGCAACGCCTTTCCCGAACTGACCAACGACGCCGGCCGCGGCGCGCGCTTCGACCTGCGCGCCGTGCCGCTCGAGGAATCGGGCATGGCGCCGAAGGAAATCTGGTGCAACGAAAGCCAGGAGCGCTATGTGCTGGCGATCGCGCCCGAGTCGCTCGAACAATTCAGGGCCTTCTGCGAACGCGAGCGCTGCCCGTTCGCGGTGGTCGGCGTGGCGACCGAGGAGCGGCAACTGATCGTGGCCGACGAAGGCGCCGAGGTTCAGCCGGTGGACATGCCGATGGACGTGCTGCTCGGCAAGCCGCCCAAGATGCACCGCGACGTGAAGACCGTTGCGCGCACGTTCAAGCCGCTCGAGCTCACGGGCGTCGACCTTCAGAAGGCCGCGATCGACGTGCTCTCGCACCCGACGGTGGCTTCCAAGCGCTTCCTCATCACCATCGGCGACCGCACCGTGGGCGGCCTGAGCCACCGCGACCAGATGGTCGGCCCGTGGCAGGTGCCCGTGGCCGACTGCGCGGTGACCTTGGCCGACTACCAGGGCTTTGGCGGTGAGGCCATGAGCATGGGCGAGCGCACGCCGCTGGCCGCGCTCGATGCACCGGCCTCGGGCCGCATGGCCGTGGCCGAGGCCATCACCAACCTGCTGGCCGCGCCGATCGAACTCTCGCGCGTCAAGCTCTCGGCCAACTGGATGGCGGCCTGCGGCGAACCCGGCGAAGACGCCGCGCTGTACGAGACCGTGAAGGCCGTGGGCCTCGCGCTGTGTCCGGCGCTGGGCGTCTCGATCCCCGTCGGCAAGGATTCGCTGTCGATGCGCACGCAGTGGAACGACGGCGCCGAGGCAAAAAAAGTCACCTCGCCCGTGAGCCTGATCGTGAGCGCCTTCGCCACGCTCGAGGACGTGCGCGGCACGCTCACGCCGCAGCTCGATGCCGAAGAGGACGACACCACGCTGGTGCTGATCGACCTCGGCCGCGGCCAGCATCGCATGGCCGGCAGCATCCTCGCGCAGACCCTGGGGCAGACCGGCGACCGTGTGCCCGACCTCGACGATCCGGCGCAGCTCGTGGCGCTGGTCGATGCAGTGAACGCGCTGCGCGCCGACGGCAGGATCCTCGCGATGCATGACCGCAGCGACGGCGGCCTGTTCGCCACCGCCTGCGAGATGGCCTTTGCCGGCCATGTCGGCGTGGCGCTCAATGTCGACATGCTGGTCACCGAGGGCGACGGCATCAGCGACAGCCGCATGGAGACCGGCGACGCCAAGAACTGGGCGCAGCAGGTCAGCGCGCGGCGCGAGGAGCTCACGCTCAAGGCGCTCTTCAACGAGGAGCTCGGCATGGTGCTGCAGGTGCGCACGGCCGAGCGCAACGACGTGATGCAGGTGCTGCGCGCCCATGGCCTCAGCGCCCATAGCCATTTCATCGGCAAGACCCGGCCCGCGAGCTCGGCGATCGAGGCCGGCAAGGGCAAGCTCGAGGTCTGGCGCGATGCCAAGCCGGTGTTCAGCGCGGCACTGGCCGACCTGCACCAGGTGTGGGACTCGGTCAGCTGGAAGATCGCGCGCGAACGCGACAACCCCGCCTGCGCCGATGCCGAGCACGCCGCCGCGGGCGATCCGAACGACCCCGGCATGCATGTCTTCCTCCCGCTCGCTCCAGCAGAGGGCGGGGGTGAAGGCGGCGGCGCCAGCGCCCCCGCTGTCTTGCAGTCACGCCCGAAGGTCGCGATCCTGCGCGAGCAGGGCGTCAACTCGCACGTCGAGATGGCCTATGCCTTCACCGAAGCCGGCTTCGATGCCTTCGACGTGCACATGACCGACCTGCAGGCGGGCCGGGCCGACCTGTCGCAGTTCAAGGGCGTGGTCGCCTGCGGCGGCTTCAGCTACGGCGACACGCTCGGCGCGGGCATCGGCTGGGCACGCAGCATCACCTTCAACCCGCGCCTCGCCGAGCAGTTCAAGGCGTTCTTCGGCCGTGCCGACACCTTCGGCCTGGGCGTGTGCAACGGCTGCCAGATGTTCGCCGAGCTGGCTGACATCATCCCGGGCGCGGAGGCCTGGCCGCGCTTCACCACCAACCAGAGCGAGCGTTTCGAGGCCCGGCTGTCGATGGTCGAGGTGCTCGAATCGCCGAGCCTCTTCTTCGCAGGCATGGCCGGCAGCCGCCTGCCGATTGCGGTGGCGCACGGCGAAGGCTATGCGAACTTCAAGCACCGCGGCGATGCGGCCAAGGCCATCGCGGCCATGCGCTTCGTCGACAACCACGGCCAGCCGACCGAGCGGTACCCGTTCAACCCGAACGGCAGCGCGGGCGGCCTGACCTCGGTGACCACGCCCGACGGCCGCTTCACGGCGGTGATGCCGCACCCCGAGCGCGTGTTCCGCAACATCCAGATGAGCTGGACCTCGGGCGACAGGAGCGAGGCGAGCCCGTGGATGCAGATCTGGCGCAACGCGCGACGCTGGATCGGGTGAGCCTCCAAGGGAGCGGACTCGCGTACGCGAAGGGCGCGAAGGTTTCGCAAAGGGCGCGAAAGAAAACCAATTTCTTTTGACTTCCTTTTGCGTCCTCTGCGAAACCTTCGCGTCCTCTGCGTCCGGTACCCGCCTTCGCGAAGCCCCATAAAAAAACGGCCTCGCGGCCGTTTTTTTGTTTG
>CAMLCW010000465.1 GCA_946478645.1 uncultured Variovorax sp. | reverse complement strand
CCGCCACGGCCGCCAGCGCGCCTGAGATCGCGAACACCAGCAGCGTGACGCGGCCGGCGTCGATGCCCACCAATGCCGCGCCGTCGCGGTTCTGCGCCATCGCGAGGATGGTCGAGCCCAGCACCGTGTGGTTCAGGAACAGGTGCAGCAGCCCCATCAGCAGGAACGCGCCCGCGATGATCAGCAGGCGCTGCAGCGGCGACGTGAGGCCGAAGATCTCGACGATCTGGCCGTAGGGCGTCTGCATCCGGTGGAACTCCGCACCGAAGAGCGCCTGCACGCCGGCCTCGAGGAAGAGCAGGATGCCGATCGCCGCGATCATGTCGTGCAGCTCGGGCGCGTTGCGCAGCGGATGGAACACCAGCACCTGCGACAGCATGGCGATCACTGCCACCGTGGCCGCCGCGCCGAGCATGGCGAGCCAGTAGTTCAGCCCCAGCGCCGACATGAGGTAGTAGCCCGCGAAGGCCCCCGTCATGTAGAAGGCGCCGTGCGCGAAGTTGGGCACGTGCAGGATGCCGTAGACCAGCGTCAGTCCCAGCGCCACGAGGCTGTAGACCCCGCCAACCGTCAGGCCGTTCAGCAGCTGCTGAAAGAAAATTTCCATTCTTGTCTTCCCCTTGTGGACCCATCCCGGGCCGGGTGCCGGCGACTGCGGCCGGGCAGCGGAAATTCTGGGTGCGCTCGGCGATCCTGCCCCTTGAGGTTTGCCCCAACTGCGTCACGTGCGCGACTCGAACATGTCAAGGGCCGCAGCCCCGGTGCCCTTGTCATGAAGGAGTCACGGCGCGCGCAGCGATTGATTTACATTGAGGCGGTTCCACCGAACCTGCGCACGGCCGCGCCCGGGCGCGGGGACTTTTCCCGACGACGAACTGCCCGCCTACCGCCATGACGCTGCGTCCCACCCTCGACTTCCTGCTCTACGACTGGCTCGACGCCGAATCGCTCAACCAGCGCGAGCGATTCGCCGACCACTCGCGCGAGACCTTCGATGCGGTGCTCGACACCTGCGAGCGCATCGCGCGCGAGAAGTACGCGCCGGCCAATCGCATCGTCGACACCCAGGAGCCGCACTTCGACGGCGAGAAGGTCATCCTGCCGCAGGCCACGCACGATGCGCACCGGGCCTTCGTCGAGTCGGGAATGATGAGCGCCGCGCAGGACTACGAGATCGGCGGCATGCAGCTGCCCTACACGCTGCAGGCCGCGGCCAACAGCTTCTTCGCCATGGCCTCGGTGAGCATCGGCTCCAACATGCTCACGAGCGGCAATGCCAACCTGCTGATGGTGCACGGCACGCCGATGCAGCAGGAGGTGTTCGCGAAGAACGAGTTCGCGGGCCGCTGGGCCGGCACCATGTGCCTGTCGGAGCCGCAGGCCGGCTCGTCACTGAGCGACGTCGCCACGCGCGCGGTGCCCGACGGCGACGACTTCCAGAGCGACCCACTCGGCCCGCGCTACCGGCTCACCGGCAACAAGATGTGGATCTCGGCCGGCGACCATGAGCTGACCGAGAACATCGTGCACATCGTGCTCGCGAAGATCCCGGACGAGAACGGCAAGCTGGTGCCGGGCACGCGCGGCATCTCGCTGTTCATCGTGCCCAAGCGCATGGTCGACACCCAGGGCCGGCTCACCGGCCAGCGCAACGACGTCGCGCTCGCGGGCCTGAACCACAAGCTCGGCTGGCGCGGCACCACCAACACGCTGCTGAACTTCGGCGAGGGCAAGTACCCGGTCGATGGCAAGGCCGGCGCGGTCGGCTACCTGGTGGGCGAGCCCGGCAAGGGCCTGCACTGCATGTTCCACATGATGAACGAGGCGCGCATCGGCGTCGGCACCGCCGCCACCATGCTCGGCATGGCCGGCTACCAGGCCTCGCTCGACTACGCCAAGACGCGGCCACAGGGCCGGCTCGTGAAGAAGCCCGAGAAGCCCGGCACGGCCGTCGTCAAGGACTCGGCCAGCCCGCAGGTGCGCATCATCGAGCACGCCGACGTGCGCCGCATGCTGCTCGCGCAGAAGGCGTACTGCGAAGGTGCGCTGGCGCTCGAGCTGTATTGCGCGCGGCTGGTCGACGAGCAGAAAACCGGCGACGCGCAGGCCGCCGACGACGCGCGTCTGCTGCTTGAGGTGCTCACGCCCATTGCCAAGAGCTGGCCCAGCGAATGGTGCCTCGAGGCCAACTCGCTCGCCATCCAGGTGCACGGCGGCTACGGCTACACGCGCGACTTTCCGGTCGAGCAGTACTGGCGCGACAACCGGCTCAACATGATCCATGAGGGCACCCACGGCATCCAGGCCGCCGACCTGCTCGGGCGCAAGGTGCTGATGGAGAAAGGGCGGGGCCTGCAGCTGCTGGCCGGCCGCATCACCGCCACCATCGGGCGCGCGGCCGCGGTGCCGGCGCTCGCCGCCCATGCCGAGGCACTGGGCGCGGCGCTCAAGCGCATCGGCAGCGCCACCGAAGCGGCCTGGGCCACGGGCGACCCGGCCGACGCGCTCGCCAATGCGGTGCCCTACATGCAGGCCTTCGGCCACACCGTGCTGGCCTGGATCTGGCTCGACGTGGCCTGCCGCGCGCTCGAGATCGACGCGCAGAAGGCGAGGGCGGTGACTGCTGGCAAGATCGGGGCCACGGACTATTTCTTCCACTACGAGCTGCCGAAGATCGGCGCCTGGCTCCACGTGGTCGAGCGCCGTGACGCCACCTGTACCGCTTTGCCCGAGGACGCTTTCTGACAATGGCCGACGCCACCCCCGACAACAACCCGACCCCCAACCCGCCGAACCCGTACGCCCGCCTGGAGAAATGGATCTGGATCCTGATCTACGGCGGGCTCTTCGCCGTGATCCTGGGCATTGCCGTCGGCCGCACCGACGCGGCGACCGGATGGACGATGGCCGTTCCCGGCGCCGTGGCCACCGTGGTGGGCATCGTGCTCATCTACGTGCGCTCACGGCTGGGCGGCAAGAAGTAAAACGAAAGAACAAAGGATTCACCATGCTCAAGCACATCGTGATGTGGAAGTTCAAGGAACACGCCGAAGGCGCCGACAAGGCCACCAACCTGCGCAAGGCCAAGGCGCTGCTGGAAGCCTGCGCGAAGCTCTCGCCCGGCACGCTGCGCTTCGAGGTGGCCACGGCCCAGCCCGGGCTCGAGGCCACGTACGACCTGATCCTCTATTCGGAGTTCACCGACGCGGCGGCCCTCGCGGCCTACGCCGAGCATCCGCAGCACGTCGCGCTCAAGCCCTTCCTCGGCGCCGTGCGCGAAGAGCGCCAGTGCATGGACTACACCATCTGATTTCGCCCCTTACGAACGACACCGGAGACCCCCCATGACCGTCCGCACCACGCGCCAGCTTTTCGATCTCACGGGCAAGACCGCCCTCATCACCGGCGGCTCGCGCGGCCTGGGGCTGCAGATGGCGCATGCGCTCGGCGAAGCCGGCGCGAAGATCATGCTGAGCTCGCGCAAGGCCGACGACCTCGAGCAGGCCGCGGCCGAGCTGCAGGC
>CAMLCW010000464.1 GCA_946478645.1 uncultured Variovorax sp. | reverse complement strand
GTTGCGCGCGCCGCTGATGGTGAAGCCCTGGTCGTAGAGCAGGTCGCGGATGCGGCGGATCATGAGCACTTCGTGGTGCTGGTAGTAGCGCCGGTTGCCGCGCCGCTTCATGGGGCGCAGTTGGGTGAACTCCTGCTCCCAATAGCGCAGCACATGCGGCTTGACACCGCAGAGCTCGCCGACCTCACCGATGGTGAAGTAGCGTTTGACGGGAATGGGCGGGAGTGTTTTCTCCATTGAAATCAAGACCGTGCGCAGCAAACCTTAGAGATTACTCTACGCACGCGCGCAGCAACAAGCACTATTCGGCGCCCAGGCTCCACTCGACCTCGGCGCTGCCGCCCGGCGGCTCGGCACTGCCCTGGATCTGTTCCTTGAGCTTGGCGCTCGCATGGAAGGTGGCGACGCGGCGCTCGCCGATGGGGATGGCTTCGCCTGTGCGTGGGTTGCGGCCGGGGCGCGGTGCCTTCACGCGGATCTGGAAGTTGCCGAAGCCCGAGATCTTGACGTCGGAACCTTCGATGAGGCTGTTGGCGATGAGGTCGAAGAAGGCCTCGACCATGTCTTTCGACTCGCGCTTGTTGAGGCCGATCTGCTCGAACAGCAGGTCGGCCAGGTGCGCCTTGGTGAGCGCGGGCGTCTCGAGGGCCTCGAGCGTGAATTCCGCAGCGTTCATTTTGTTCATCACCCCCTGAGGCGTGCGCCGAGCCTGGCGCCTAGTTGTTCGACGATGGCGCGTACGGCCGGCTCGACCTGCTCGTCGGTGAGCGTGGCGCTGTCGCTTTGAAAGCTCAGGCGCACCGCCATGCTCTTTTCTCCCTGTGCCAGGCCGCCGGCCGGAGATGCAGACGGTGCACCATCGCGCGCAGCAGGCTGCGGACGATAGATGTCGAACAGCGTGGCGTCGCGCAGCAATCCTTGCGCGGCGGCCGCCGACTGAATGGCCTGCATCAACGCATTGTGCGTGACGGCTTCGGCCACGACCACAGCGATGTCGCGCTCGACCGCCTGGTGCCTGGGCACCGGCCGCGCCGCAGGCACGGCGCGTGCGGTGACGGCATCGAGCTCGAGCTCGAACACGATGGGTGCCGAGGCGAAGTCCCACTTCTGGCGCCAGCGCGGATGCAGTTCGCCGATGACGCCGATGGCCTTGCCGTCGAGCAGCACGCGTGCAGAGCGCCCCGGGTGCAGCGCGGGATGCTCGGCCGCCTCGAAGCTCGGCACGCGCGGTGCGAGCAGCGCTTCGACGTCGCCCTTCACGTCGTAGAAGTCGGCGCGCTGCGGCTTGCCGTCCCAGCGCGATGCCTCGGCGTCGCCCCAGGCGAGGCCGGCCACGCGCATCGGCTGATGAATGCCGCGCACGGTGCTGTCGGTCGTGGCCACGCTGTCGTCGCGCAGGAACACGCGGCCGACTTCGAACACGCGCACGCGCGGCGCCTTGCGGTCGAGGTTGAACTTGAGCACCTGCAGCAGCGAGCCGACGAGCGACGAGCGCATCACGCTCATCTGGCTGGCGATCGGGTTGAGCAGCTTCACGGGGTTGGCATTGCCTGCGAGGTCTTGCTCCCAGTGCGCCTCGACGAAGCTGAAGTTGATCGTTTCCTGGTAGCCGAGCGCCGCCAGGCTGCGGCGCACCGCGAAGCGGCTGCGCTGCGCCTCGGGCCGCACACGTGCAGTGATGGGCGCGAGCGGCGCGGTGGTCGGCAGGTTGTTGAAGCCGATCAGGCGCGCCACTTCCTCGATGAGGTCTTCCTCGATCAGCAGGTCGAAGCGATGCGGCTGCGGCGTGACGGTCAAGGTGCCCTCGCCTTCGGTCAGCGCAAAGCCGAGGCGGCGCAGCGCATCGGCGCATTGCGCCTGCGTGAGCGGCATGCCGATGACGCGCGCGGCCCGCGCCACGCGCAAGGTGACGGGCATGGCCTCGGGCACGCGCAGGATCTTGTCGTCCATGGCGCCGGCCTGGCCGCCGCAGATCTCGATCACCAGCTGGGTGATGCGCTCGATGATCTCGACCGTGCGGCTCGGATCGACGCCGCGCTCGTAGCGGTGGCCGGCGTCGGTCGAGAAGTTGAAGCGGCGCGAACGGCCCTGCACCGCCTCGGGCCACCAGAATGCCGCCTCGATGTAGATGTTGCGCGTGTCGTCGGACACGGCCGTGGCGTCGCCGCCCATGATGCCGGCGAGCGATTCGACGGCCTGGTCGTCGGCGATCACGCCGACCTTGTCGTCGACGCCGATGGTGTTGCCGTTGAGCAGCTTGAGCTGCTCGCCCGCCTTGCCCCAGCGCACGGTGAGCCCGCCGTGGATCTTGTCGAGGTCGAAGATGTGGCTGGGCTGGCCGTACTCGAACATGACGTAGTTCGAGATGTCGACCAGCGGCGTCACGCTGCGCTGGCCGCAGCGCGCGAGGCGATCGACCATCCACGCGGGCGTGGCGACCCGGGTGTTCACACCGCGCACGATGCGACCCGAGAAGCGGCCGCAGAGCTCGGGCGCTTCGACCTTCACGGGCAGCACGTCGGCAAACGAGGTTGCCACGGGGGCGATGGCCGGGGTCTTGAGCGGTGCGCCGGTGAGCGCCGCCAGTTCACGCGCGACGCCGTACACGCTGAGGCCGTGGGCGAGGTTGGGCGTGAGCTTCAGCGTGAGCAGCGCGTCGTCGAGTTGGAGCACCTCGCGCACGTCGGCGCCCACGGGGGCGTCGGCGGCCAGTTCGAGCAGGCCGCCGTGGTCTTCGCTCAGTTGCAGCTCGCGCGCCGAGCACAGCATGCCCTGGCTCTCGACGCCGCGCAGCTTGCCGAGCTTGATGAGGAAGGGCTTCCCGTCTTCACCGGGCGGCAGCTCGGCGCCGACGAGCGCGCAGGGCACCTTGATGCCCACGCGCGCATTGGGCGCGCCGCAGACGATGTTGAGCAAGGCGCCCTGCCCCGCATCGACTTGGCAGATGCGCAGCCGGTCGGCATTGGGATGCTGCACCGCTTCCTTGATCTCGCCGACGACGATGCGGCTGAACGGCGGCGCCACGGGGCGGCGCTCTTCGACCTCGAGGCCGCCCATGGTGAGCGTTTCGGCCAGTGCGGCGCTGTCGAGCGGCGGATTGCAGAACTCGCGCAGCCAGGATTCCGGGAATTGCATCTCTTCGATCTCGTATTCGGTAGGTGTGTATGTCTGAGGCGTGCTTACTGGAACTGCGAGAGGAAGCGCAAGTCGCCGTCGAAGAAGAGCCGCAGGTCGTTCACGCCGTAGCGCAGCATGGTGAGCCGGTCGGGGCCCATGCCGAACGCAAAGCCGATGTAGCGCTCGGGGTCGAGCCCCATGTTGCGCACCACGTTCGGATGCACCTGGCCCGAACCGGCCACCTCGAGCCAGCGGCCGGCCAGCGGGCCGCTCGCGAACTGGATGTCGATCTCGGCGCTGGGCTCGGTGAACGGGAAGAAGCTCGGACGGAAGCGCAGCACGAGGTCGTCGCGCTCGAAGAAGGTGCGGCAGAAGTCGGTGAAGACGACCTTCAGGTCCTTGAAGCTC
>CAMLCW010000463.1 GCA_946478645.1 uncultured Variovorax sp. | reverse complement strand
GATCACCGAAAGCCGCCCGATCTCGAAGACCAAGAACTGGGTTGTGACCCGTCTGGTCCAGAAGGCCCTCCTGGTCTGATCTCCCGGCTCGCGACAGCCCCTCTCGAAACGGCCCACAATGTGGGCCGTTTTTCTTTTTCAGGAGCATTCAGATGATCAAAGTCGGCGACACCCTGCCTTCGGCAACCCTGCAGGAATATTCGGAGGTCGAGGGCGAGGGCTGCAGCATCGGCCCCAACCCGGTGGACGTGAGCAAGGCCGCGGCCGGCAAGACCATCGCGCTGTTCGCGCTCCCCGGTGCCTTCACGCCCACCTGCTCGGCCAAGCACGTGCCGGGTTATGTGCAGCACTTCGACGACTTCAAGGCCGCGGGCGTGGACGAAATCTGGTGCGTGAGCGTGAACGACGCGTTCGTGATGGGCGCCTGGGCGCGCGACCAGAAGACCGGCACCAAGGTGCGCATGTTGGCCGACGGCAGCGCCGACTTTGCCAAGGCCACCGGCCTCACGCTCGACCTGACCGGGCGCGGCATGGGCCTGCGCAGCAACCGCTACTCGATGCTGGTCAAGGACGGCAAGGTCGCGGCGCTCAACGTCGAGGCCCCGGGCAAGTTCGAAGTGAGCGACGCCGACACGCTGCTGGCGCAGGCGCGCGGCTGAGCGCACTCAGAGGTCCACCTTCAGGTAGTGCGCCCCCGCGACGGGGTTGTGATAGTACGGCGGCACCTCGGCGAAGCCCAGATCTTCGTAGAGCGCGCGCGCCGATTCCATGTCGTCGAGCGTGTCGAGCAGCACGCAGTCGTAGCCCGCCCCGCGCGCCGCGTCGAGGATCGCCTCGGCGAGCTGGCGTCCCACGCCCAGGCCGCGGAAGCCGGGCCGCACGAACAGGCGCTTCATTTCTGCGGCATTGGCGTAGTCGGTGTTGTCCAGGGGCCGCAGTGCGCAGCAGCCGGCCACGTGCGCCAGCGCACCATTGGCGCGCCGCAGCGTCGGTGCGTGCTGGCCGGCTTCCTCCTTGATGTGCGCGGCATCGACCAGCGCCAGCAGCAGCGCGCCGCGCGGCTCGGCATAGTCACCCGGCAGCGTCGCCATTTCTTCCTCGAAGTTCTGGAAGCACAGGTCGATCTTCAGCGTCCCGGCATAGTCGCGCAGCAGCGCGCGCGCCGCCTCGAGTTCAGAGGGCCCGTCGGGCGTCAGCAGCACCACGGCCGGCGTGTCCGACAGCGGCAGAGGGCGTGAAACCGGAAAACTCATAGGCGCAGCGAGGCAACCCCGTACGCAATGCCGGCGCACACGGCGAACAGCGCGAGCGCGAGCCCGCGCGAGGCGGTGTCGTCGCGGCTCGGCGCCCCGGCGGCGATCAGCTTGTCGCCCGAGATCATCGGGCGCACCAGCCGGTGCCGCTTCACGAGCACATAGAAGAGCACGGCCAGCACATGCAGGGCGACCAGGGCCATCACGATGGTCTTGCCGGCGCCCGTGTGCCAGCCCGTGGCGCGGCTCACGACCTCGCCGGAGACGAAACGGGTGAGCGGGCCCGCGGCGGAGATCTCGTCATCGGCGACCAGCCCCGTGGCCACCTGCAGCGCGAGCACCGCGAGCACGGCAAAGACCGACAGCGCCCCGAGCGGCGTATGTCCGATGAGGTGGTCGGGATGGGCTCGCCCGCGCAGGTAGGCCAGCACGGACCCGGGCCCATAGAAGAACGAGGCGAAGCGCGACCAGCGCCCGCCGACGAAGCCCCAGAGCAGCCGGAACAGCAGCAGCGCAAACACCGTGTAGCCGAGCCGGAAATGCCATTCCATCACACCGCCGAGACCGGTGGCGATCAGGGCAATCACCGTGGCACCCAGCGCCCAGTGGAAAACACGCGTCGGCAGGTCCCAGATGCGCGTGGGGACGGGCTCGCTGGACGTGGCGGCCGGCGGTGCGGCCGCGGAGGAGTCGGTCATCGGAAAGGCAGGCTGCGCAGGAATCTGCGGAAGGCGCAGATTAGCAAAGTCGGCGCCGAACCGTGCTTCGGGTTGTTGCTATGCGGCGCGGCGGTGCTGCCCCTACACTCGGCCCGGCACCGCGCTCGACGGTGTCGAACCCACAACGAGGACCCTCCGATGATTCGACTTGCCTTGTACGCCATGGCCGCTTCGTGCGCCGCCCTGTCGCTGCCCGCTGCGGCCCAGTTTGCCAAGACCGAGGACGCCATCAAGTACCGCCAGAGCGCGCTGTTCGTGATGGGACAGCATTTCGGCCGCATCGGCGCGATGGCCAACGGCCGCGTGCTCTACGACGCCGCGGCCGCCACCACCAATGCCGAGATCGTCGCCGACATGGCCAAACTGCCCTGGGCCGGCTTCGCCGCTGGCACCGAGGGCGGCAAGAGCAAGCCCGAGGTCTGGAAGGAAGCGCCCAAGTTCAAGGAGCACCAGGACAAGATGATCGCTGAAACCGGCAAGCTCGTCGTGGCCGCGAAGGCGGGCAACATCGATGCGCTCAAGGCCCAGTTCGGCCCGACCGCGGCGAGTTGCAAGGCTTGCCACGACAGCTTCCGCAATCAGTAACAGCGGCCCCAAGCGCGGATGTGCGTCGGGAACACCCTGAGGCCCGTCCGCAATAACAAAGATGTAGCCCCGCCGCCATCCGCGAAAAAATGCCGCAATTTGCGGTAAGTGGAGCCTATCAGCGCCGAATTGCCTCTTTCCTCACGAGATCGGCGTGCGTTCAGTGCCATGCTTGTGCATCTGTCGGTGCGGCGTATGCCGTTCGACATGAGCAACCAACAGCAAGGAGTTCTGAATGACTGAGTTTGCCTACAACCGCATGGCCGTGGCCGTCACTTTGGCGATGGCCGTTTTCACGGCCCCCGCGATGGCCCAAGAGACCCAGGCAAAGGAATCCACGGGCTCGGCAGCCACTGCCGTGAAGCCCGCCGCAGCAAAGGCTGAGACGGCGAAGGAAACCGGAACCAAGACCAAGGATGCGACGGCGAGCACTGCCGCGGCACCCAAAGCCACGGCCGTGAAGCCGGCCGAGGCGGTCTCTGCCCAGCCGGTCGTGGCGCCGAAGGAGGGTGGCGCCCAGGCCGGCGACCAGGCTGCAACGGCGGCGACCGGCGCTGCCGAAGCCCCGAAAGCCCCGGCCGTGAAGGCGGTCGAGGCCCCGAAGGTGCCCAGCGTCAAGCCGGCAGAAAAGGCGAAGGAGACGACGGGTGAAGCCGCCGCTGCGCCGAAGCCGCCGGCCGTGAAGCCCACCGACGCCGCTCCGAAGGCCACCGCTGTGAAGCCGGTCGAGCCTGCGAAGGCGCCGGCCGTCAAGCCTGCGGAAAAGACCAAGGAGACCACGAGCGAGGCCGCCGTTGCACCGAAGCCGATGGCTGCTGTGAAGCCGGCCGAAGTGGCCAAGGACGCCGGTGCGAAGCCGGTCGCTGCGAAGGCCGTCGAGTCCGCCAAGGAGCCGATCGCCAAGCCGGCAGAAAAGGCCAAGGAGACGGCGAGCGCAGCCGCCGCCCCGCCGCCGCCGCGGACTGCTGTGGAGCC
>CAMLCW010000462.1 GCA_946478645.1 uncultured Variovorax sp. | reverse complement strand
GCGCGCCCGCGCGGCCGGGCTGCGCTATTGCCCGCACTACCTCGGCGGCGGACTCGGCCTGCTGGCCTCGGCGCACCTGCTCGCCGCGGCGGGCGGCGACGGCCTGCTGGAGATCGATTCGAACGACAACCCGCTGCGCAGCGCGCTGAGCCCGCGGCTCTCGCGCATCGATGACGGCTGGGTCACGCTCGACGAGACGCCGGGCATCGGCGCACTCGACGACCTGCTGCAGCAGGCGGCGCTGGTGGCGCGGGCCGTGCCGGTCGACTGATCGAAGCCGATCCGCTCACGTCTCCGGCAGCCCAGGCACGGCGGCGCCGCTCTTCTTCATGAGGCGGCCGATGTGCTGCCGCTTGCGCGTGCCCTCGATGTTCTTGAAGGCCTGGATCGCCAGCGCCTCAGGGTTCAGCCGCTCCCGCACCGCCGCGAGGATCTTCTCGCCATGCAGCACGCCGTCGTCGGAGATCGCGCGCTCCAGCATCTGCGCATCGCGCGTGCGCAGGGCCTCCATGATGTCTTCATGCTTGTGGCGGCCCGCCACGGGCGCGGGTTGCTCGCCCTCGTACAGGTAGCGGATGCTGGGTCCGGTGATGGCCCAGAGCTGGCGCAGCAATGAGCTGAGATAGGGCATGTCGGCCGGCGCGTAGAGCGCGAAGTGGAACTCGACGTTGCTGCGCAGGATCTCGTCGGTGTTGCGCGCCTGCTTCGCCGCCATCACCCTTTGATGGATCTGCGCGAGCCGCGCGAGCCCCTCCTCGTCCCACCGCCCCAGGCCCGCCGTGGCCGCCATGACCTCGAGCCGGATGCGGATCGCGCGCACCTCGGCCAGCCCCTGCACCGTCGGGCTCGGCACGCGGATCGAGAAGCCGCGCTGGCCCACCAGGATGTCCTTCGCCACCAGCTGCAGCAGCGCTTCGCGGATCGGCGTCTGGCTGATGCCCGCGAAGTCGCCCGACTCGGTCATCTCGCGCAGCTTGAAGGCATGGCCGGGCCTGTATTCGGCATGGATCAGCTGGCTGACGATCTTCTCTCTGACCACTTCGGTCAGGTTCTTGGCACTCATGAAAACCTCGATCCAAGGGTTAACCCCCGTTTGCGACGGGCGTTTGAACGCGTTTTAATGCCGGGCTCCTGCAATATTTTATAAAACACTGCAGCTCCCGACCGAATTTTTCCATCCGAGCATGTCCCTACCTCTCCAGAACCCCGGCCTGAACAGGCAAGACACCGTAGGCCACATTGTGGCCAGAACACTCAAGAAGCACGGCATCGACCGCTTCTTCGGCCAGAGCCTGCCGAGCATGTTCGTGCTCGCGGCCGAAGAAGTCGGCCTCGCGCAGGTGGCCTACCGCACCGAGAACGCCGGCGGCTACATGGCCGACGCGCATGCGCGCATGAGCCATCGGCCCGCGGTGATCACGGCCCAGAACGGCCCGGCCGCGGCGCTGCTGGTGGCGCCGCTGGCCGAGGCGCTGAAGGTGTCGATTCCGGTGATTGCGCTGGTGCAGGACATCGCACGCGACCAGGCCGACAAGAACGCCTTCCAGGATCTGGACCACATCGGCCTGTTCAAGCCGGTGGCCAAGTGGGTGCGCCGCGTTGACGTGGCCTCGCGCGTGGAGGACTACGTCGAGCAGGCCATCATCGCCGCCTGCAGCGGCCGGCCCGGCCCCGCGGTGCTGCTGCTGCCCGCCGACCTGCTGAACGAACCCGGCGTGCGCTCGAGCGTGGCGCGCCCCGCGTCGCTGGGCCGCTTTCCGCTCGACCGCTGCACGCCCGACGCCGCGGCGCTGCGCGAAGCCGTGGCCGCGCTGGCCGGCGCCCGCGCGCCGGTGGTGGTGGCGGGCGGCGGGGTCCACGTCTCGGATGCCTGCGAGGCGCTGAGCGCCTTCGCCGAGGCGCTCGCGCTGCCGGTGGCCACCACCAACATGGGCAAGGGCGCGGTGGCCGAGACGGCCGAGCTGTCGCTGGGCGTCATGGCCAACTGCCTGGGACCGAACGGCTCGGGGCGGCACCTGAAGGACTTCATCGCCAAGGCCGACGTGGTCTTGCTGGTCGGCAGCCGCACCAACCAGAACGGCACCGACAGCTGGACGCTGTACCCGCCAGGCGCGCGGCTCATCCACCTCGACATCGACGGCCAGGAGATCGGCCGCAACTACGATGCGCTGCGCCTCGTCGGCGACGCCCGGCTCGGGCTCGAGGCGATGCTCGACATTGCCCGCACGATGGACCTGTCGGCGCGCACCGGCCAGCGCGCGGCGCTTGCGGCGCGCATCGCCGAAGGGCGGCAGAAGCACCAGCAGGAATCCGCCGCCGTGCGCCTTTGCAACGACACGCCGATCCGGCCCGAGCGGATCATGCACGAGCTCGACGCGCTGCTCGGCCCCGACGACACGGTGGTGGCCGACGCGAGCTATTCGACGCTGTGGGTCACCAACTACCTGCGGGCACGCCGCGCCGGCCAGCGCTTCATCACGCCGCGCGGCCTGGCCGGGCTCGGCTGGGGCATGCCGATGGCGATGGGCGCGCGGCTTGCGCAAGAAGGCGGCCATGTGTTCTGCCTGGTCGGCGACGGCGGCTTCGGCCACGTCTGGTCCGAGATGGAGACCTGCAAGCGCATGGGCATCAAGGTCATCACGATCCTCATCAACAACGGCATCCTCGGTTACCAGAAGCATGCCGAGAACCTGAAGTTCGGCGACCACACCTCGGCCGTCGACTTCTCGCCCGTGGACCATGCCGCGATCGCACGCGCCTGCGGCATCCAGGGCGTGCGCGTGACCGATCCTTCGGGCATCGCCACCGCGCTCGAGGCCGCGAAGGAGGCCAAGGACGCCACCCTGATCGAGGTGATGTGCACCGAGAACGCCTATCCGCCGATCACCTTCTACACGCCGGAGCGTCAGGCATGAGCACCACAACACACAACAACAGCAACGACAACCCGCTGCGCGTGGCGCTGGTCACCGGCGCGGCCCAGGGCATCGGCCTGGCCAGCGCGGTGGAACTGCTGCAGGACGGCCGCACGGTGGTGCTGGCCGACCTGCGCCTGCCCGATCTCGAAGCCGTGCCGGCGGCGCTGCGCGAGCGCGCGTTTGCCGTGCAGCTCGATGTGTCGGACGAGGCGGGCCGCCAGCGGGTGGTCGACGAGATCGTGCGCACGCACGGCGGCATCGACATCCTCGTCAACAACGCCGGCATCAGCCTGAAGAACGCCGAAGGCCGCTCCAACGGCATCCTCGAGGTCGACATGGCGGAGGTGCAGAAGACGCTGGACGTCAACGTGCTGTCGATCGTGCGGCTGTGCCAGCTCGTGCTGCCGGGCATGAAGGCGCGGCGCTGGGGCCGCATCGTCAACGTGTCGTCGCTCGCGGGCCGCGGCAAGTCGATCGTGGCCGGCCCGGCCTACATGCTGACCAAGTCGGCCGTGCTCGGGCTCAGCCGCGCGATCGCCTCGGAGATGGGGCAGTACGGCATCACGACCAACTGCGTCGCGCCGGGCCGCATCCTGACCCAGATGGCGCTGCAGGCCGGCGAAGAAGTC
>CAMLCW010000461.1 GCA_946478645.1 uncultured Variovorax sp. | reverse complement strand
AACTGCGAGGCCTTCCAGGCGCGGCGCCTGCAGGCGCGCTTCAAGAACGCGCAGGGCAAGAACGAACTCGTCCACACGCTCAACGGCTCGGGTCTCGCGGTCGGGCGCACGCTGGTCGCGGTGCTCGAGAACCACCAGAACGAGGACGGCTCGATCCGCGTGCCGGCGGCGCTGCGGCCGTACTTGGGCGGGGCCGAGGTGCTGCGGGCCTGAACGGCCGGGGCTTGAAAAGGCCCGCGAATTCTCTGCTAGAATCGCGGGCTCGACAGACACCGGAGAGGTGGCAGAGTGGTCGAATGTACCTGACTCGAAATCAGGCGTACTAGCGATAGTACCGAGGGTTCGAATCCCTCCCTCTCCTCCAGAAATGGCCCCGCAAGGGGCTATTTTTTTGGCTGCTGCATCCCGGCTTTACCCGAAAGTTCACGTCGCTCGACCGGTGCGCCGATGCAGGCGAACAATCGCGCCGGCGCTGCGCAGGCGGCCTTCCTGCCGCCGTTAAGATCGCCTGCTCCCCACGCCTCATCGGCCCTGGGGCGACCCGATTTCCAACAACGAGGAGGCCCAGCGCCACATGGCCAATGCGTCGATCACGAGCCTGACACCGGTCCCGGGGTCGGCGGACGAAGCCGAGTCGTGGGTGCGCGGCGAGTTGATCCGCAGCCTGATGCGCTCGGCGCGCGGCTCCTACCTGGTCTCGGCGGCGCTGATGCCCGCGATGGTCGGGCTCAACTGGCTCTACGTGCCGCGCTGGGAACTGCTGACCTGGCTTGCCGCCGGCATCGTGGCAACGGCCTGCCGGGCCTGGGGCGCGAGGGTGTATGCCGTGCGCTACGCGGGCCGCAGCGCCGCGGCGCAGCTGCAGTTCACCGAGCGCTACGGCTTCGTCTGGAGCGCGAGCGCGGTCGTCTGGGGGCTGTCGATCCTGCTGTTCTTCGAGCGCACGCCGCAGGTCAACCAGTTCATGAGCTGGCTCATCGTCGCGGGCGTCGGCACCTTTCCGCTAAACGGCCTCGCGCTGCATCCGCCGCTGCTCAAGCGCTATGTGAACACGCTGTTCATCACCATGCTCGGCGCGGTGCTGGTCCGGCTGGTCGGCATCACGCTGGAGAATCCGCATTTCCAGTACGGCTACCTGATGCCGATCCTGCCGATGCTGCACTGGTTCCTGTTGCTGCGCGCCGGCCGCCACATCCACGAGACGGCGCGCAACAGCCTGGAGCTGCTGTTCCACAACCACATCCTGATCAAGTCGCTCACGCAGCAGCGGCAGGCCGCGGTGTCGGCCGTGGCGATGAAGAACCGTTTTCTCGCGAGCGCCGCGCACGACATGCGGCAGCCGGTGCTGGCCCTGTCGCTGTACGCCGACTGGCTGCGCAACGAGCCCGAGCTGGTGCTCGAGCTCGCACCCAAGATCGTCCGCGCCACGCACGCGGTCAATGCGCTGTTCGATTCGATGTTCGACCTCGCGCGCATCGACTCGGGCCAGGTGCGGCTGCATATCGAGCGGGTGGACGTGGCGGAGCTGCTGCACGACCTCGAGCTGCAATACCGGCCGGTGGCCGAGAGCCGCGGGCTCGACTTCCGTGTGCGCGTGACCGAGGGCAGCTTCCTGACCGACCCGATCCGCGTGCGCCGCATGATCGGCAACCTGCTCGCGAACGCGATCAAGTACACCACCCACGGCGGCGTGCTGCTGGCCTCGCGGCAGACGCGCGACGGCCTGCGCGTGGAGGTCTGGGACACCGGCATCGGCATCGCGCCCGAGCACCTGCGCGACGTGTTCCTGGAGTTCTACAAGGTGGCCGACCACGCCGGCACTTCGGACGGCTTCGGGCTCGGCCTCGCGATCGTCGCGCGTCTCTCGCATGTGCTGGGCCATCCGGTCAGCGTGCGCTCCCGGCTCGGCAGCGGCAGCGTGTTCCGCGTCGCGCTGCACGACGCCGACGAGGCCGTGGCCCAGGCACGCGTCAGCGCCTCGGGCGGCGGCTGACAGAAGCGGAACGCAAAAAAACCGCGCCGTGTCGCGCGGTTCTTTTCCGGCCCTCGGCCCCGTCCTCAGTTGGCCGAGGACAGCAGGCCGTTGGTGCGCGCGTAGTGCAGCGCCTGCGTGCGGCTCTTGACGCCCAGGCGCCGGAACAGGCGCCACAGGTGCACCTTGACGGTGTGCTCGCTGATCTCGAGGTCGGTCGCGATGTCGCGGTTGCTCATGCCCTTGTCGAGCATCGCGATCAGCTGCGTCTGGCGCTTCGAGAGCTTGCTGTTGCTCGCGAGCGCCGGCTCGTCGGCCTCCTCGGAGCCGGCCATCAGCAGGCCGCGCAGGGCGGCGGCGAGTTCGGCCGAGCTGGCCGACTTCTCGATGTAGGTGTCGGCACCGGCCTCGATGCAGGCGTCTTCCATGTCCGCGGCCGGGGCCGCCGAATACACGGCGATCGGCACGTTGGGATAGACCTGCTTGACCGCAACGACGCCCGAGACGCCGTTGGTGTCGGGCAGCTTCAGGTCGAGGCAGAAGAGGGTCGGCGCACCGCGCTGCTGGACCGAGCCCGCGAGCTTGTCGAGCCGATCGAGCTCGACGATGTTCTCGGCCGGCCGCAGGCGGCGCAGCACCATCACGATCGCGTCGCGCATCAGGGGGTGGTCGTCGATGACATAAATGCTCATGTTTTCTTCCTTAGTGAACGCCCGTCGTCTTCTCTCGCGGTCGCTCCCCGGCGGGTGAACCGGGGGGCGATCTCTTTTTCAACTTGCGGTGCCAGCGGCCGCGGCCTCTGCCAGTGCTTCCAGCGCCTCGGTCGCGGCGCGCAATGCGTCGGCATCGGCCGGCTCGAGCTGCCCGGCGAGTGCGGCCAGGGCCTCTGCGCGCTGCTGCTGCAGGGCGGCGATGGCGCGGCCGGCTTCCTGCGGCGACGCGAAGCCGCGGCTCTGCAGCAAGGTGGCGCCCTGCGCGTCGAGCAGCTTGAAATAGAAAAGGCCGTCGTCGCGCTCGCGGTATTGCTTGAAGCTCGGCTTGGCGACCTTGGCCGCCTTGCGGGCTGCGCCCTTGTCGCGGCCTGCCGCGAGGTTGCGCAGGCCGACGGCGTGGCGCAGCTCGGCCATGAACGGGCGCGAGAGCTGGCGCGCCTTCTCGGCGCCGGCGAGCAGCACGCGCTCGATCTCGGCCGGGTCGTTCATCAGCGCCTCGTAGCGCGCGCGCAGCGGCGCCACTTCGAGGTCGATGCGCTCGAACAGCATCTGCTTGGCATCGCCCCAGGCAATGCCTTCGGCATAAGCCTTGCGCAGGGCCTCGGTCTCGTCGGCGCTCGCGAAGGCCTGGTAGATCTGGAACAGCGCGGAGCCTTCGGTGTCCTTGGGCTCGCCGGGGGCGCGCGAGTCGGTCACGATGCTGGCGATCTGCTTTTGCAGCTGGGCGCGCGGCGCGAACATCGGGATGGTGTTGCCGTAGCTCTTGCTCATCTTGCGGCCGTCGAGGCCGGGCAGGGTGGCCACCGCATCGTCGATCTCGGCTTCGGGCAAGGTGAAGTGCTCGCCGTACTGGTGGTTGAAGCGCTGCG
>CAMLCW010000460.1 GCA_946478645.1 uncultured Variovorax sp. | reverse complement strand
GGCGCCATCTTGTTGCACAGCGTGCCGGCCACGATCATCAGGTCGGACTGGCGCGGGCTCGGGCGGAACAACATGCCGAAACGGTCGATGTCGTAGCGGGCCGCGCCCGCGTGCATCATCTCGACCGCACAGCATGCGAGGCCGAAAGTCATCGGCCAGAGTGATCCGGTCTTCGCCCAATTCACCACCGTGTCGTAGGTGGTGGTGACGAAGCCTTCTTTCATGACGCCTTCAATGGCCATTTTGTTGCTTCCTTGTCATTCCCAGTCGAGCGCGCCTTTTTTCCACTCGTAGATGAAACCCACGACGAGGATGGCGAGAAAGATCATCATGGCCCAGAAGCCGACGGCGCCGATTTCCTTGAGCGCAATGGCCCACGGAAACAGGAATGCAATCTCGAGATCGAACAGGATGAAGAGAATCGCGACGAGGTAATAGCGCACATCGAACTTCATGCGCGCATCCTCGAAGGCCTCGAAGCCGCACTCGTAAGGTGCATTCTTCGCTGCGTCGGGCCGGTTGGGGCCCAGGATGTAGCCGATGACCTGTGGCGCGACGCCTACACCGACTCCGACCAGAATGAACAAAAGGACGGGGAGATAGGAATCGAGGTTCATCGGGAGATTTTCACCGCTTGCCACCGGCAGAAGAACGCCCTGGGAAGAGGTTTTCTGCCGGTGAGATTTGGTGCGGTCGGCGAGACTCGAACTCGCACAGCTTTCGCCACTACCCCCTCAAGATAGCGTGTCTACCAATTTCACCACGACCGCGGTTTTGACTGTCCGGATGGCATGAGGTACCTGTGAAGGTGTTTGGCTTTCCGAACAGCTTTAGAGTTTACCCTGAAACCAAGCCGTTTTCAGCGAACGGCTCAATGAAAACAACTTGATTATTTACTCGGGATCTCGCCGGCGCCCGCAGCGGGTGCGGCCGGTGCCGATGCAGCACCGCCAGCGGGGGCTGCGCCCGAAGGAATCTGCCCTGCCGCCGCGCCCGAAGCAGGCGTGGCCGGCACGCCGATCGCAGCGCGCTCGAGCAGGCTGCCGCCGCCCGCAGGCCGCGCATGGCTGAAATAGGCCAGCAGCAGCGTGGAGGCGAAGAACACCGCCGCCAGCACCGCGGTGGTGCGCGACAGGAAGTTGGCGCTGCCGCTGGCACCGAACAGGCTGCCGGCGCTGCCGCTGCCGAAGGCCGCGCCCATGTCGGCGCCCTTGCCGTGCTGGATCAGGATCAACCCGATCATGACCAGCGCTGTCAGCATCTGCACGCCGACCAGAAGATTGAGGACCAAATTCATTCGTTCTTACTCCTTATTGATGGCTGCGCGCGCCGCGTTCAGCGTGCGGCAGCCGAAATGATCTGCAGGAAATCGGGGGCCTTGAGCGATGCGCCGCCGATGAGCCCGCCGTCGATGTCGGGCTGGGACAGCAGCTCGGCGGCATTTGCCGCGTTCATGCTGCCGCCGTAGAGGATGCGGATGCCGGCCGCGTGCTCGCTCGCGGCATGGTGCAGCTGCGCGCGCAGCACGGCATGCACTGCCTGCGCCTGCTCGGGCGTGGCGGTCTTGCCGGTGCCGATGGCCCAGACGGGCTCGTAGGCCACGACGATCTCGCTGATGCAATGCCCGTTGACGTGGATCACCGCCGCCAGCTGGCGCTTGACCACTTCTTCAGTGTGCCCTGCCTCGCGTTCGGCCAGCGTCTCGCCCACGCAGACGATCGGCGTGATGCCGTTCGCCAGCGCGGCCGCCGTCTTGGCGGCCACCGCCTCGTCGGACTCGGCGTGGTACTGGCGGCGCTCGGAATGACCGACGATCGCATAGCGCACGCCGAAGTCCTTCAGCATGGCGGCCGACTGCTCGCCCGTGAACGCACCCTGCGGGTGCGCCGAGATGTCCTGTGCGCCCAGCGCCAGGGCCGGCGTTTCGGCCAGCAGCGACTGCAGCTGCGCGAAGTACGGTGCCGGCGCGCACAGCGCGACATCGCAGCCGGCCGGCGCCGCGGCGAGGCCCTGCTGCAGCGCCTTCACGAGCGCCTCGTTGGCAGCCAGGCTGCCGTTCATCTTCCAGTTGCCGGCAATCAGCTTCTTCTTGGTCGTCGTCATCGTCGTTTTTGCTCCCTCGTCGTCACCAGGTCAGCACGATCTTGCCGATGTGCTGGTTGGTTTCCATCAGTGCGTGCGCCTGGGCCGCGCCGCTGGGCTCGCCACCCGCGGCAAAGGTGCTGTGGATCACGGGCTTGACCGCGCCGCTTTCGAGCAGCGGCCAGACCTTCTCGCGCAGCGCGCGGGCGATCTCGCCCTTGAACGCGACCGGCCGCGGCCGCAGCGTGGAGCCGGTGATCACGAGCCGCCTGCGCAGCACGAGCCCCGCGTTGAACTCGCTCTTCACGCCGCCCTGCACCGCGATGATCACGAGCCGGCCATCCTCGGCCATGCACTCGATCTCGCGCGCCACGTAATCGCCCGCGACCATGTCGAGGATCACGTCCACGCCCTTGCCGCCCGTGAGCTTCTTCGCCTCTTCGACGAAGTCGCTCGTACGGTAGTTGATCGCGTGGTCGGCGCCGAGCTTTCGGCAGGCCTCGCACTTGTCGTCGCTGCCGGCAGTGGCGATCACCGTGGCACCCATGGCCTTGGCGATCTGGATCGCCGTCACGCCGATGCCGCTGGTGCCGCCCTGGATCAGCAGGGTCTCGCCCTTCTGCAGCCGGCCGCGATCGAACACGTTGCTCCAGACGGTGAAGAAAGTCTCGGGCAGCGAAGCCGCCTCGACGTCGCTCCAGCCCTTGGGCACCGGCAGGCATTGCGCCACCGGCGCCACGCAGAGCTCGGCATAGCCGCCGCCCGCAACCAGCGCGCAGACCCGGTCGCCCACCTTGAGGCCCGCCTCGGCCAGCGCCGCAGCGTCGCCCGACACGATCTCGCCGGCCACCTCGAGGCCCGGCAGATCGGAAGCGCCCGGCGGCACCGGGTAGTGCCCCTTGCGCTGCAGCACGTCGGGGCGGTTGATGCCGCTGGCCGCAACGCGGATCAGCAGTTCGCCCGCGCCGGCCACGGGATCGGGGCGCTCCACGGCACGCAGCACCTCGGGGGCGCCGTACGAAGTGATTTCAATGGCTTTCATGGTCCTGGCCTGCAACGCCCGCCTGCGCGGGCACGGTTGGTAGGTGCCGCTTACTCTTCGCGCGGCGTGAAGGGCTGCTCGCCGGCGGGCGCCTGCTGCGGCTGCTCGTTGCGCTGCGGTTGCTGCTGCTCGCCGTTGAAGCGCGGCGCACGTTCGCCGCCGCGGTCACCGCGGTCGCCGCGGTCCGAGCGCTCGCGACGCTCGCCACCACGATCGCCGCGGTCACCACGGTCTTCACGCGGCGCACGCTCGCTGTATTCCATGCCGGCCGGACGCTCGGTCAAGGCCTTCATCGACAGCTTGACGCGGCCCTTCTCGTCGGTCTCGAGCACCTTGACCTTGACGATCTGGCCTTCGCTCAGGTAGTCGGTCACCTTCTCGACGCGCTCGTGCGCGATCTGGCTGATGTGCAGCAGGCCGTCCTTGCCGGGCAGCAGGTTGACCAGCGCGCCGAAGTCCAGGATCTTGGTGACCGGGCC
>CAMLCW010000459.1 GCA_946478645.1 uncultured Variovorax sp. | reverse complement strand
AAGCGGCTCACTTCGTGTAGCCGCCTCCCCCCACTGGGGGGCGCACCCGGTGGACGGGCGGAGCCCGATCCACGGGTGCACTGGGTTGGAGCGCTGTCTCTGCTAGAGCAGTTGCGAGACTTTGTTGGCGGCGTCGATCAGTGCGGGGAGCATCGTCTCCTGCATCGCCTTGGCGCTGGTGCGGTTGGCCTGGCCGCTGATGTTGAGGCCGGCCACCATGCGGCCCTGCCGGTCGACGATGGGGGCGGCGACGGAGATCAGGCCTTCCTCGAGTTCCTGGTCGACCAGGCACCACTGCTGGCGGCGCGCCTGTGCCACGCGGTCCATGAGCGCGTCGACGTCGGTCACGGTGTGCTCGGTGAGCGCCTCGCGCGGGGATGCTTCGAGCCTGGCTCGGACTTCGTCGTCGTCGAGGTCGGCCAGCAGCAGCCGGCCGAGCGAGGTGCAGTAGGCCGGCAGGCGCGAGCCGACGCCCAGGCTGATGCGCATGATCTTCTGCGTCGGCACGCGCATCACGTAGACGATGTCGGTCGCGTCGAGCACGGCGGCCGAGCATGACTCCTGCACCTGCTGCACCAGCGCCTCCATCACGGGCTCGGCGCGGTTCCAGATCGGCATCGACGAGAGGTACGCAAAGCCCAGGTCGAGGATGCGCGGCGTGAGCGTGAAGAGCTTGCCGTCGCTCACGACGTAGCCCAGCGTCTGCAGCGTGAGCAGAATGCGGCGCGCACCCGCGCGCGTGAGGCCGCTCGCGGCCGCCACTTCGCTCAATGTCTGGCGCGGTGCGCTTTCGCTGAACGAGCGGATCACCTGCAGCCCGCGCGCGAACGACTGCACGTAGCTGTCGCCGGGCGCCGGCGTGGCCGTCTGGAGGGGATGGGTTGCCATGTCGAGCGTTCGTCCTTAGAATTCATTATACGAACAAATGTTCTGTATGCGAACAATTTGACGCATCACGCAGCGGCCCCAAGCGCTGGTGCGGCCCGGTTCGTTTTCTCGTTTTCTTCTTCCTCGTTCTTCTCTTCATTTCCGGAGACAGGCTTCATGATCAACAAGATCGCGCGCTCGGTCGCCGATGCCCTCGCGGGCATTCCCGACGGCGCCACGGTGCTCATCGGCGGCTTCGGCACCGCCGGCATTCCCGGCGAGCTCATCGATGGCCTCATCGAGCAGGGTGCCAAGGACCTCACCGTGGTCAACAACAACGCCGGCAACGGCGAGACCGGACTGGCCGCGCTGCTCAAGGCCGGCCGTGTGCGCAAGATCATCTGCAGCTTCCCGCGCCAGGCCGACAGCCAGGTGTTCGACGGGCTCTACCGCAGCGGCAAGCTCGAGCTCGAACTGGTGCCGCAGGGCAACCTGGCCGAGCGCATCCGTGCCGCGGGCGCGGGCATCGGCGCCTTCTTCTGCCCGACCGGCTACGGCACGCAGCTCGCGGGCGACCGCGAAACGCGCGAGATCGACGGCAAGCAGTACGTGCTCGAGTACCCGATCCATGGCGACGTGGCGCTCATCAAGGCCGAGCGCGGCGACCGCTGGGGCAACCTCGTCTACCGCAAGGCCGCGCGCAACTTCGGCCCGGTGATGGCCATGGCCGCGAAGAAGACGGTGGCCACGGTGCACGATGTGGCCGAACTCGGCACGCTCGACCCCGAGAGCATCGTCACCCCGGGCATCTTCGTGCACCAGGTGGTGCGCATCGAACGCACGGTCACGCAGGCCGGTGGCTTCAAGAAGGCAGCATGATCATGAGCAGCAGCAACTACACCCGCCGCACCAAGGACCAGCTCGCCGCGCGCGTGGCGCAAGACATCTTCGACGGCGCCGTCGTCAACCTCGGCATCGGCCAGCCCACGCTCGTGGCCAACCACCTGCCGCAAGGCCGCGAGGTCATCCTGCAGAGCGAGAACGGCATCCTCGGCATGGGCCCCGCGCCCGAGGCCGGCGAAGAAGACTACGACCTCATCAACGCCGGCAAGCAGCCCGTCACGCTGCTGCCGGGCGGTGCGTTCTTCCACCATGCCGACAGCTTCGCGATGATGCGCGGCGGGCACCTCGACATCTGCGTGCTCGGCGCGTTCCAGGTCTCGGCCACGGGCGACCTTGCCAACTGGCACACGGGCGAGAAGGACGCCATCCCCGCCGTCGGCGGCGCGATGGACCTGGCCATCGGCGCCAAGCAGACCTGGGTCATGATGGACCTGCTGACCAAGCAGGGCGCGAGCAAGCTGGTGAAGGAATGCACCTATCCGCTGACCGGCATCGGCTGCGTCAAGCGCGTGTATTCCGACCTCGCGACGCTCGAATGCACGCCCCAGGGGCTGAAGCTCATCGACACGGTTGAGGGGCTGAGCCGCGAGGCGCTCGAGCAGCTCGTGGGCTTGCCGATCGCCGCGTAAAGCGGACTTCCGGACGCAGAGGGCGCAGAGGTTTCGCAGAGAACGCAAAAGAAACATCAAAAAAATTTCTCTTGGTAATTCCTTCTGCGTTTTCTGCGAAACCTTCGCGTCCTCTGCGTCCGGTACCCGAATTCCACAACCTTCAAACAGAGACACACACATGACCCAGCAAGCCTTCATCTGCGACGCCGTTCGCACCCCCTTCGGCCGCTACGGCGGATCGCTCTCCAGCGTGCGCACCGACGACCTCGGCGCCGTGCCGCTCAAGGCGCTGATGGAACGCAACGCCAAGGTCGACTGGCAGGCCGTGACCGACGTGCTCTACGGCTGCGCCAACCAGGCCGGCGAAGACAACCGCAACGTCGCGCGCATGGCTGCGCTGCTCGCGGGCCTGCCGATCGAGGTGCCCGGCGCCACCATCAACCGGCTGTGCGGCTCGGGCCTCGATGCGCTGGGCAGCGCCGCGCGCGCCATTCGCGCGGGCGAAGCCGGCCTCATGATCGCGGGCGGCGTCGAAAGCATGAGCCGCGCTCCCTTCGTCATGCCAAAGGCCGAAAGCGCGTTCAGCCGCAACAACGCGGTCTACGACACCACCATCGGCTGGCGCTTCGTCAACAAGCTCATGAAGGCGCAGTACGGCGTCGACTCGATGCCCGAGACGGCCGAGAACGTGGCGACCGACTACAAGATCGAGCGCGAGGCCCAAGACCGCATGGCGCTCGCCTCGCAGCAGCGTGCCGTGGCGTCGCAGAAGTCCGGCTTCTTCGATGCCGAGATCGTGCCCGTGACCGTGCCGCAGAAGAAGGGCGATCCGCTCATCGTCAATAAAGACGAGCATCCGCGCGAGACCAGCCTCGAATCGCTCGCCAAGCTCAAGGGCGTGGTGCGCCCCGATGGCACCGTGACCGCGGGCAATGCCAGCGGCGTGAACGACGGCGCCTGCGCGCTGCTGCTGGCCGACGAGGCCAGCGCCGCCAAATATGGCCTCAAGCCCCGCGCCCGCGTGGTCGGCATGGCTGTGGCGGGCGTGGCCCCGCGCATCATGGGCTTCGGCCCCGCACCCGCCGTGCAGAAGGTGCTGGCACAGACGGGATTGAGCATCGACCACATGGCCGTGATCGAACTCAACGAGGCCTTCGCCGCCCAGGGCCTGGCTGTGCTGCGCGCGCTGGGCCTCTCCGGCGGGCAGCTCTCGGGCTGGCTGTGGCTGG
>CAMLCW010000458.1 GCA_946478645.1 uncultured Variovorax sp. | reverse complement strand
ACAGCGGGGCGCTCGCCAAGGTGTCGAGCGGCACGCTGTGCCGTGCCGTCGTGATCACCAGCCGCTGGCTTGGCGCGCCTGCGGTAGTCGGTGCGAACGCGAGGTCGGTCGCGCACGGCACCGGCAGGCCGATGACGTGGTCGAGCTGCCCGTCGGCGGTGAAGCGCACCACGCTCCAGCCGTCGCACAGCGCCGTCCAGATGCCGCCCTGCGCATCGAACGCCAGCCCGCTCACGCGCCCCGAGCCCTTCGGCACGCTCGCCAGGCGGCGCATGGCGCCCTGCCCCGGTTGCAGGCGAAGAACCGAACCCGATCCCGGTGCGGTGGCGTAAAGGGTCTGCGCCTGCGCGTGCCAGCCGAGGGCCTGCACGGCCTCGCCCATGCGCCACGCCACGTCGAGCGTGCCATCGGCGCGCAGGCGGCCGATGGCGCAGCCGCCTTCGGGCAGGGCCAACGCCGCCCAGATCGTGTCGTCCGCGCCATTGCAGGCCGCGAGCACCTGGCCGGCCGGCCATGGTTCGAAAGGCGACATGCGCCCATCGCCCCCGATGCGCTGCGCACCGCGCTCGTGGGCCACGATCACGCCGCCTTCCTGGCGCAGCAGCGCGACGACGGGCGCCTCCACCATCGCCACCTCGCGGTCCTGCCCGGCTGTGTGAAGGTGCACCGAAGGTGCGAGGGCGTCGGCCCACCAGAAGCGGCTGCCGTCGGCCAACCAGAGCGGATGTGCAGCGTGAAAGGCCCAATGGCCCGGCAGCGCCGTCACTGCGGCTTCGGTGCTCGGCCCCGGGTCGATGCCGGCCGGCTGCAATTGCGCACCGACGCGGCGGGCGGCCTCGGCCACTTCAGGGCCGAGCAACTCGAGGCGGGCCCGCGTGAGCCGGTAGGCCGGTCCCGCCACGCTGATGGCACCGCGCACCTGCCCCGCCGCATCGACCACCGGCGCACCCACGCAGCGCACGCCCAGCACGATCTCTTCGTCGTCGATGGCATAGCCGCGGGCCCGCGTGATGCGCAGTTCGGCCTGCAGGCGGCGCCGGTCGGTGATGGTGAGCTGGGTGAACGGCTTCAGCACCGCGTCGCGCACCAGCGCGTCGCGTGCCTCGTCACGCATGGCGGAGAGGATCGCCTTGCCCTGGCTGGTGCAATGCAATGGCTTTCGCTGGCCGAGCACGGCGGCCGAGCGCTGGCTGTGGGCGCCGTCGCAGCGCTCCAGTGAAATCACCTCCCGGCCATCGAGTGCGGCCAGGTAGCTCGTCTCGCCCGTGAGGTCGCGCAGTGCGCGCAGTTCGAACGCGGCCGCTGCCACCAGGTCGGGCATGGCATAGGCGCGGCGCGCCATCTCGAAGCAGCGGAAGCCCAGGCAGTAGACCTTGCGCAGCGGATCGCGCCGCACCAGTCCGCGCGCGACCAATGTGGCGAGCAGCCGGTAGACAGTGGTGCGCGGCAGCGCGAGCCGTTCGGCCAGTTCGCCCTGGCTCAGCCCTTCGGACGCGGCGCCGATGGCGGCGAGCACGTCGAGCGCTTTTTCGAGGGCACCGGTGCCTTCGCCGGAAGTGGTGGCCATGGTCATGAAGCCTTGTTTGCCTGTTTTGTCCCAGATGGCGGTACTCGCTATGCCGTGGCTTGCGGCAACGCGGCTGCGGCCCATTCTATTTTTGAGCCTGTCTTCTTAAAGTGAATGCTCCGCCCCCGCGATGACCTGAGGTATCGCCCGGGCCCACCATTTGAGACAGCCTTCATGACGACTTCCCTGCCCAAGCCGCTGGCCCGCATTCCGCAGCGCCCGCCCGCTCCCTTCGTGTCCGATGCGGTGCTCGACCGCCTGGCCAAGGCCACGAGCGGCTCTCTGACCACGCAGCTCTACATCAAGGGCTTTCGCCAGCCCGTGCTGCACGGCCTGACGCCGTTGAACAAGAAGATCAAGCCCTTCGCGGGCCGGGCCTACACGATGCGCTTCATCCCGGCGCGCGAAGACGTCGATGCGTACGGCAACCTCACGACCGAACCCAGCGCCGACAACCTGCAGTGGGTGGGCGTCGAGCAGATCGAGCCGGGGCATGTGCTGGTGATCGACAGCAACAAGGACGGTCGCGCCGCATCGATGGGCAACATGCTCATCACGCGCATGATGATGCGCGGCGCGCGCGGCGTGGTCACCGACGGCAGCTTCCGCGACGGCACCGAGCTGAGAGACATGGACTTCCCGGTCTGGTGCACCGGCGTGACCGCGACCACCCGCCTGAGCTACCACCACGTGGCCGACCTGCAGGTACCGATCGGTTGCGCAGGCGTGGCGGTGTACCCCGGCGACGTGATCCATGGCGACGGCGACAACATCACGGTGATCCCCGCGCACCTGGCCGAGGAAATGGCCGACCTGTGCGCGCAGCGCGACGACATCGAGGCCTATCTGGCGCTGCGCGTGCAGGCCGGCGAAGCGCTGTGGGGCCTGTACCCGCCGAGCGATGCCACGCGCGAGCAGCACCGGCGCTGGGTCGCCGATGGCCGTCCCCGCATCGCACCCGCGCAGCCCGCGCGCTGATCCAATCTCCAGAAAGCCCTTCCATGGCCGCCAAGTTCACTCCTGAAGACCACGCCGCACTGATTCGCCGCTACTTCGACGCCTGCAACGCCGCCGACTACGACGCGCTCGTCGATTGCTTCACACCCGACGCGGTGCACTACTTTCCGGCCGGCCTGCCCGGGATTCCCTGGCGCACGGCCGACGCCATCGCGAAGAAGTGGCAGTGGTGCGTCGAGA
The DNA here is from genome assembly GCA_946478645.1 of uncultured Variovorax sp. The sequence goes on along the minus strand of CAMLCW010000458.1, from coordinate 901 downwards.
CGCTCGGTTCGCAATGGACCATCGACAGGCTCATCGTGAGCCACGACACGCCAGAGGCGATGATCGAGTGGACCCACTGGAAGAACAAGAGCGGCACCGCATTGCGCGGCGCCGAGTGGTACGACTTCGATCCCGCGACCGGCAAGATCAAGGAGATTCGCGCCTACTACGCCGCGCCGGCCGACAAGGAAGCCAGGATCAACGAACTCGTCGACTTCGACTATGCGGGCCGCGGCTATGCGCTGAAGAGCAGGTAGGCGCTACCGCAGCGCGATCTCGAGCGACTCGAACGGCGCGTCGAACTCGGCGCGCCAGCGCTGGCCCGGCGCGAGCGGCCAGGCATCGGTCCATGTGCCGGTGGTCACCACATCGCCTGGCTGCAATGCCGGCGCGCCCGGGCAACGCTGCAGTTCCTGGTTGAAATGGTGCAGCGCGTGCAATGGCCCGTCGAGCACGTTGATGCCGGTGCCTTCGTCGACCAGTACGTCGCCCCGGTACAGCCGCACGCGGGTGCGGCCCAGCATGTCGTCGAGTGCCTGCGCGCTGTCGGCGAGGCGCGCAACCGGCGTCTCGCGCCCGACCAGCAGGCGCGCATGCAGGCCACCGTCGACGACGGTGTCCGCGGCGCTGAATTTCCAGTCGGCACAGTGCGACTGCACGATCTCGAAACCCGGCGCCAGCCAGGCGATGCACGCGAACAGCTGCTCGAGCGTCGCATCGCGCGGCGGGGTCGCGGCGAGACCGAACACCACCTCGGGCTCGAGCCGGGGCTGGCAGGTACCCGTGAGGTCCACCTCGCCTTCACCGCTGCTACTGCTGCTGCGCGTCAGCGTCGTGTTCCAGACGGTGCCCCAGATCGGCGCGTAGACCGCGTAGCGCTGCCAGATGGTTCTGTTGGTGA